>JAOAPF010000414.1 GCA_025462755.1 Edaphobacter sp. | reverse complement strand
CTCGCCCGGTGGAGTGAGAGGCACTTCGCGCCCGTTGCATGCAACCCCGTAACGGGATTCCGTCATGAACCCCGATACCTTCACCTGCATCCGTTCGAGCGATGAGTCCACACTGCGAACCGTTCCGCCCGAAGTAGTCTCTTCTGCGAGCACGTTCCACGGCTCAAGCGCCTGCCGCAGTTCGAGCTCGACTCCTTCCGCAGCGATCGAACCAATCTTCGGAAAGCGAAACTCCAGGTGCGAAGCAAACCACTTCTCTTCGAAGTTGTAACCCGACCGGCGCAAGTCGGTGAGCACATCGGAAAAATCGCGCTGGACAAAATGTGGCAGCATAAAGCGGTCATGGAGCGCCGTGCCCCAACGGACCAGGCTGCCTTCGAATGGCCGCTTCCAGAACCTGCAGACCAAAGCGCGGATTAATAGCATCTCCACAAGACCCATTCTGACATGCGGAGCCATTTCGAAGGCACGCAATTCGAGCAAGCCAAGGCGCAATCCTAGACCCTCGAGCGGATAAAGCTTGTCGATGCAGAATTCGGCGCGATGCGAATTTCCCGTGACATCGACGAGCAGGTTGCGGAACAACCCGTCCACAATGAACGGCGGGCAGTCATTCGAAGGCAGCTGACCGAACGAAACCTCCAACTCATACAAGGCATCCATGCGCGCCTCGTCCACACGCGGATATTGGCTTGTTGGGCCGACATACATGCCGGAAAACAGATACGACAGTGACGGATGATTCTGCCAGAACGTCACCATGCTGCGCAGCAGATCCGGACGGCGCAGGAACGGGCTGTCCAACACAGTCGCTCCGCCGATCACGATATGGCTACCGCCGCCGGTGGCGACATGCCCGCCATCGTAGTTGAATTTCTCAGCGGTCAACCGATTTTTGTGCGCCTCCTCAACGAGCACCATGTTGATTTGTTCGAGTTCGTCCCAATCGCTCGCGGGCGGCAGATTCACTTCCAGAACGCCGGGGTCAGGAGTAACGCTGAACGATCGCATTCGGGGATCGGAGGGCGGAGCGTAGCCCTCCAGCCACACCGGCCTATGCAGATGATGGCACGTATCCTCAACAGCGGCGACCAGATCGAGATAGTCCGCGAGCCGGGACGCATAAGGCAGAAACACGTGCAGGCGGCCCTCTCGAGCCTGTACACACAGCGATGGCCGGATCAGCTCCAGCGCTGTCTCGGCTGTGCTCGAGAGAGCGGGGAGCGGATCGGCCAAGGGGTATCTCTCGAAAAGATCCATGCGCCGGGCGGGGCTTGATGGGAGCTTGACTCGATCTGCGAAGGGCGCAGCCTCGAACTCGTATTCAAGCTCGTCGGGCGCCACCCAGGGCATCGACGCGGTTGGTATGCGATAGCCGATAGGCGAATCGCCGGGCGTCAGGAGCAGACGTTCCGGACGAGGAAACCACAATTGACTCGACCAGGACAGCAGGCCCGCCGGTTGGCGGCGGCGAATGGGCAAAATGTACCCGGCGGGCTCCGTCGATTCACCCTCGTCGTTGTAAGCAGGCAGCACATTTTCGGAGCTCACCTGAAGGCGGCGCGTGAGCGCTTCCGTGAAGCTGAGTGCATCGGCCACGCCGAAGCCGTAGTCCTGATCCTCGCGAGCGATGAGATCGATATTCTCCCAGACAGCAACGCCGTCGCTGCGCCAATAGCAGCTAAGCGCCCATCGCGGCAACTGCTCCCCCGGATACCATTTGCCTTGTCCGTAGTGAAGCATCGCGCCTGGCGACATCCTCTCTCGAAGGCATTGGATCAGCGCCAGGCCGCGGCTTCGCTTCATCGGCCCTAAAGCATCGATATTCCATTGCGGGCTCTCCGGCTCGTCGATGCCAACGAAGGTGGGCTCGCCGCCCATGGTCAGGCGTACATCCTGCGCCTCCAGGTCCGCGTCGACACTATGCGCAAGTTCTTCAACTTGCACCCAATCCTCTTCGGTGAAGGGCCTGGACGGCCGTGGCGGGTCGTTCAGGCGGCGAATGGATATGGAGTAGCTGAAGTCGACGTGAGCCGGCTCAACCGTTCCCCCGATGGGCGCGGCTTGGGAAGCGTTAGGGGTGCAGACGAGCGGGATGTGGCCCTCGCCTGCGAACAGGCCCGAGGTCGGATCAAACCCAATCCAACCCGCACCCGGTAAAAACGCCTCCGCCCAAGCATGCAAATCCGCGGAGTCCGTCTGCGGACCGCTGGGACCTTCCAACGTGCTCTCTTCCGCCGCCAACTGAATCAGATACCCGGAGACGAAGCGCGCCGCGATTCCCAAATGCCGCAGACTCTGCACGAGCAACCATGCAGAGTCACGGCACGACCCCGTGCGCGTTTCAAGAGTCTGCTCGCATGTCTGAACGCCCGGATCCAGACGTGTCACATAGCCAATTTCCTCTCGTACCCTTCGATTCAAATCCACCAAAAAGGCGACCGTTCCGCACTTCTCGCCCGAAAGGGTCTCAAGAAAAACCTGGAGTAGAGGACCGGCCGGATCAACCGAGCGATAGGATTCGAGATCCTTCGCCAGCTCCGGCGAGTACTCAAAAGGGTAGACTTCGACTCCTGGTTCGAGGAAGAAATCAAACGGATTGAAAGGGAATAGCTCCGCGACGAGGTCCACGTCAACCACGAAGTCGTTCGTCTTGTCTGGAAAAAGAAGGCGCGCAAGATGATTGTGGTGGGGATCGAGCTGCCAGTTGAGGAGGTGATCGGCGGGAGTGACGCTAAGCGAGTAGCTCAGGATAGGCGTTCTACAATGCGGGGCGGGCCGCAACTGTATAACCTGTGGACCGAGAAAGACCGCTTTGTCGTACCGGTACTGTGTCCGGTGATTGAGAGCAACCTGTATTCTCATCCACCCTCATGCGGCGTAGTCTGGAGTGCCGGGCTCCTTCTCATCGGTATTTCCAAATCGGCGCCAAGCGCCTTGCGGAAGTTGTTGCTGTAATGCCACATTAACATATCGATCGGAAGAACGATATCGATTCTGTTTATGAATCCTTTACAGTCGCGGACAACTCATGAATTCAGCTCAGGTGGCCCGGCGAGAAGGATCAGACTCAAAGATTGGCATTCTTGGCATCTTGAGCGCCCGAAGGGTCAAACGAGGGAGTTAACTGCAACGGTAGTCTGCTGGGCGCTCTAAACGCTCGGCCTTTCCAGTATGTTCCTGGACGTTAGCCGACGACGGCGGCAATAAAGTGACGGGCGAGGCGCGTATCGATATGGGTCGACGCATTCGAGATGTCATTCAAGACATAACCGGATCAGCGGCCGCGACGACAGGCCACAACCTAGACGGCGCGGTCCTGTTGCTGAGCGATGGAGACAATGGCGAAATGTTGAGCCTGATGCCGGCGGCATCTGGGGCATATTGACACTATTGCAAGGGGTTCTTCGGTTAATCTCAAGATAAGATGCAGATCACAGAAGCGCAGAAGAGCGGATCAAGGATGCGTTGGCGGTGCAGCGTGGGAATGTGCGCTTGAGCAACCTGCAAGTGCTGAACGCGGTGCTGTATGTCGCTGCAAATGGGCGCGACTCAAAGGCTTCCGCAGAATATTCTCTCGCTTCGAGAAACTCGATGTCCTCTTCCTCGGCTCCTCAACTTCGCCCTCATCATCGAAGCACTTCGCTAATGTGAACACGCCCTAGCGCTAAACGGTAGCGCAAAAAATCCCACGCGGCGGGCGGCTAAGCTCTCTTCCCGGGCGAGTTGCGGGTGGCCCCTAACTAGGCGGCTCTGCCCGTCGGCGGTTCCTTTTCGAGTTGCTCCTCGGGAACGTAGATAGGAGCCAGCGGCGGCAGAACATAAAGCAGTGTCAGCCCAACCGAAACGCAAAGCCCGAGTTTGTAGTTGGTTAAGGACATCACGATGCCGGCGAAGTAGAGGGTGACTGTGATGCCGTAAATACGAGTGAGCTTCTGTTCGAATTGCGGATCGAGGTGAGGATCGATGATTTGCCGATGATGGCTGGCATACAGCCACTTCAGCAACCACGAGAACGCCGGAAGAAAAAGGCCAATCGAGTAGAACGTCGCGGCAGTCCTGCCGTCCTTACCCTGGCGGAGGTATTCTGCAAGCACGTTCGTCGGAAACGGAAGGAACGAGATAAACATCAGGAACAGGAGACTCAGCAGTTTCAGCGTGTGATTGGTGTAGCGGTAAAACTTTAATATGTAGTGGTGACGCGCCCAGTAAATTCCCATCGTCACGAAACTCAGAACATAGGCAAGATAGGAAGAACCAAGTTTGAGCAACGCAGTCCTCAAATCCGGAGCGGGGAGAATTCTGAATTCCAGTACCAGGAGCGTGATAGCGATGGAAAATACACCATCACTGAACGCCTCCGACCGGCTGGTGTCGCGCTCCGAGCCAGGAACACGCGTGTCGTGACTGTGAGTTCTCTTCACGAGCAAGCCCTTGTCGCCGTACTGTCGCCCATCCGAAACGATCAAACCGAGTCCTCTCTTCTCACGCTTTGCAGCATCTTGAAGTTGCCCCGTACTCCTTTTTCTGGCTATGCGGCGCTCTTCTTCATTTGAGCGTCAATGGCCTCCGAAAGCGTATCGAAGTCGAATGAGCCGTCGTGACGAATCCCGTTTATGAAAAAGGTCGGCGTTCCATTCACGACAGACCGCACACCGCTCAAGAAATCCTCACGAAGCCGTTCCGCATAAGTATGCTGGCGAAGGTCATCGGTGAAGCGGTCGATATCCAGCCCCAAAAGCGCGGTGCCCGCGATCAAGTCCCTGGGTGCAAGTGCGTCTTGGTGTTCAAATAGTAGTCGTGCATCTCCCAGGACTTGTTCTGCCCCCAGCGGCTTCGGCCGCTTCAGCCGCACCCTCGGCGTAGGGA
>JAOAPF010000387.1 GCA_025462755.1 Edaphobacter sp. | reverse complement strand
GTGACGGAGCGGGACGTGGCGAGTTGATAGGCTAGTTTGACGCGCTTTGCTTCACCGCCGGAGAGCGTGGTGTCGGATTGGCCGAGGCGGACGTAGTCGAGTCCATCCTCGTCGAGGACGTAGAGCTTGTCGACGATTCTGGGGTGGCCGGCGAAGTAGACGAGGGCTTCCTTGACGGTCATGTTGAGGACGTCGTAGATGCTCTTGCCTTTGTACTTGATGTCGAGGATGGCGGATTTGTAACGGGTACCGTTGCATTCTTCGCAGGGGAGTTCGATGTCGGCGAGGAACTGCATCTCGACGGTGACGGTGCCGTCGCCTTCGCATACATCGCAGCGGCCGCCGGGGACGTTGAAGGAGAAGTGGCCGGGGCCGAAGCCGCGGCGCTTGGCATCGGGCTGGGCGGCGAAGAGGGCGCGGATGTCGTCGAAGGCCTTGATGTAGGTGACGGGGTTGGAGCGCGGGGTGCGGCCGATGGGGGACTGGTCTACGAGGATGACGTCGTTGAGGTGCTGGGTGCCGGAGAGCTCGCGGTAGAGGTGTGCGGGGTCTGCGCCTTCGGTCTGGCCTAGCGCTTGCATCAGGGCTCGGTAGAGGACCTGGTGGACTATGGTGGATTTGCCTGAGCCGCTTACGCCAGTGACGCAGCAGAGTAGGTTGAGGGGTATGTCGATGTCTACGCCGCGGAGGTTGTGGATGCGGGCTCCGATGAGTTTGAGGTGCTCGCGGCCGGGCTCTCGGCGGTGTTTGGGGATGGGGATGGTGAGACGTCCGGAGAGGTATTTGCCGGTGATGGAGTTAGGGTTGGCGGTGACTTCAGGGACGGTACCCGAGGCGAGGAGTTGGCCGCCGAGTTCGCCAGCTCCGGGGCCGAGATCGAGGAGGTGGTCGGCGGCGCGGATAACGTCGGGGTCGTGTTCTACGACGAGGATAGTGTTGCCCAGGTCGCGAAGGTCTTTCATGATGCGGATGAGCTTGGCGGTGTCTCGGGTGTGTAGGCCGATGCTGGGCTCGTCGAGGACGTAGAGGGCGCCTACGAGGCGGGAGCCTAGTGAGGTGGCTAGTTGGATGCGTTGGGATTCGCCGCCGGAGAGTGTGGAGGAGAGGCGGTCGAGGGTAAGGTAGTCGAGGCCGACTTGATGGAGGAAGTGGATGCGTTGGCGGACCTCTTCGAGGATTTTGCCCGCGATTTCGGTTTGTGCCGGTGACAGTTGCAAATTGTCGAAGAAGTCTTGCGCTCCGGTGATGGTAAGGGCGGAGACTTCACAGATGTTCTGGTTGTTGATGAGGACGGCTCGGGCTTCGGCGCGGAGGCGCTGGCCTCGGAAGTCGGTGCAGAGGGCGTAGCCGCGATACTTGGAGAGGAAGACGCGGACGTGGAGCTTGTATTTTTTGCGCTCGAGTGCGGCGAAGAAGCCTCGGATGCCGGGGAAGGTGGCTTGGCCGCTGGTTGGGCCTTCTTCGATGAAGCGCTGCTGGTCGGGAGTGAGGTCGTACCAGGGGACGTCGGTGGGGATGCCTGCGGCTTTGGCGGCGCGGATCATTTCTCCGTGGTGAGAGCGGTATTTGGTGGTGGTCCAGGGGGCGATGGCGCCTTGATTCAGCGTCTTCGACTTGTCGGGGATGATGAGGTTGGGGTCGAAGTCGATGGTGTTGCCGAACCCCTGGCAGCGGGGGCAGGCTCCGTAGGGGTTGTTGAAGGAGAAGAGGCGGGGTTCGGGCTCGCGGTAGGCGCGGTGGCAGGTGGTGCACTCGAAGGCTGCGGAGAAGCGGAGGTGCAGGGCTTCCGCACGGGCATTTTCGCCAGCTTCTTCGGAGCGAGGGACGGTGTGGAACTGGATCTCGCCGGATTCGCGGTAGCCGGTTTCGATGGCATCGACGATGCGGGCGCGGGCGTCGGGACTTATGGCGAGGCGATCTACGAGGACGAAGATAGGTTGGGTGAAGTCGAGTTCGAGGAGTGATTCGGGGGTGGAGAACTCTACGATTTTGCCGGGCTTTCCCTGCTCAAGCGCCGAAGGCTGGTAGAGGCGGTTGTAGCCTCGGCGGCGAAGTTCGGCGAGGCGCTCTTTGAGGGAGTCGGTTAGATCGAAGGATGGAGCGGCCGAGGATTTCGCGGATTTCGCGGATTTTTTTGTGGCGGATTTTTTGGGTTTCGGGGTTTCTTCTTCGGGGGCTTCCGTTCCTGCTGCCTGCATCGGTTCGAGTTTTACTTCGGCTCGGATGATGGGGAAGAGGGCGTAGGTGCGGGTGCCTTCGGGGAGAGTGAGGAGGGTGGTGACAATCTCGTCTACGGTGTCGTGTTTGACGATGCCGCCGCAGTGCAGGCAGGTGACGGTGCCGCAGCGGGCGTAGAGGAGGCGGAGGTAGTCGTAGATTTCGGTGGCGGTGGCTACGGTGGAACGGGGGTTGCGGGTCTGGTTTTTCTGCTTGATGGCGATGGCGGGGGCGAGGCCGTCCATGTGGTCTACGTCGGGCTTTTCGATGCGCTCGAGGAACTGGCGGGCGTAGGCGGAGAGGCTTTCGACGTAGCGGCGCTGGCCTTCGGCGTAGATGGTGTCGAAGGCGAGGGAGGATTTGCCGGAGCCCGAGACTCCGCTGACGACGGTGAGGGCGTTGTGGGGGATGTCGACGTCGATGCCCTTGAGGTTGTGGGTTCGAGCGCCGCGGATGGTGATTTGATCGTTCATGCGCAAACTTCTATTTTCTCGCATTCCAGCGGGCAGCGCGAGTTGTTGAGGGCCGTGACAGTAATTTATTGAAACTTTGTCTGTACAGGTGATGAAGATTGATTCGTCGAAGGGGTGTCGGGCCATGGCTGAGAGACGCACAGGACTGCGGTATCTCCCACCTGTCTTTCACAATGTTGGAGATCACCAGGGCGGGTTCGGTAAGTAATTCGGAGATGACGATTGTTCAACCATTCGACCTTCGGATCATCGAAAAAGCTCGGGCCAGCATGCCAGAAGACAGTTTTCCGACAACACCCTGGACGCTTCAAGGTGACTTCGGTATGATCACGACCGAGAAAGCCTGCCTGGTAGCTTAGTTTTGCCTGTTGGCCGTCCTGCGACTGGACGATACGGGTCTGTGCGGGTGGATCGCCAGCCGACAGTGCGAAAGCGAAAAATACAGCAGGCAGCACGATGACGAGTGGTACAGCTCCTGCTGCGCCTAGTATGCGAGATGCGATACGTTGCCAGCGCGTGCGTAGTCTTGGTGCCCACAGCAGAATAACCACGAGCGCGATGTAGGCGAGCATGCCAAGCAGAAGCAGGAAGCCTTTCAGATGTTCCCATAGATCTGGCCAGCAGGGCACTCTGTCTCTCTTTCATGCATGGGACTGTGAAGGCTTTTCATGAGAATAATACAAGTGTGTGTTCTCGGAACCGCCCCCGGTGTCAGGGTTGCGATTGAGGGCGGAAGATTTCTATGAGGAGGAGGCAGGCTCCTATGACGATGCAACTGTCGGCTACGTTGAAGTCGGGCCAGTGGTAGTGGATGATGTGGACTTCGATGAAGTCGAGGACGGAGGAGTAGCGGACGCGGTCGTAGAGGTTGCCGAAGGCTCCTCCGAGGATAAGGGCGAGGGCTACGGCGGTGAGGGAGAAGTGACGGCCTACTCGCCAGAGCATGACGGAGACCATGAGGACGGCGGCGATGGAGAAGACGATGAGGGCGTTGCGGACGGCGAGGGGTGAGGCGCTCTCGGCGAACATGCTGAAGGCTGCGCCGGTGTTGAGGACGTGCGTGATGCGCAGGACGCCGGGGATGATGGTGTGGGCTTCACCGGGAGCAATGCGCTGGCCGATGATCACTTTCGAGAAGCGATCGAGGACGACGACGGCGGCGGCGATGAGGAATAGAAACCAGCGGTAGCTGCGGGGCTTGGAATCGAATTCGGTGGGTGGGTACTGATAGGTTGAGGGCATCAGGAGCGTGCCTCCGCGACGTCGCTGGGTACGGCGGTGTAGGGAGGAAAGTGGATGGCTTCGAGGGCGTCGGCGCAGCGTAGGCAGACGGTGGGGTACTTTTCGTCGCGGCCTACGTCTTCGGTGAAGCGCCAGCAGCGGTCGCACCTGGTTCCGTTGGCTGGTTTGGCCTGGACGTAGAAGGCTCCCTTGCTGACGGTGCCTTCGGTGACGATGGCGTTGGAGATCTCGACCTGGGCTACGCCGAATAGCTCGGGAAGGATGCGCTGGTATCTCGCGAAGACAGGGTTGGGCTGATCAGCGAGGGTGTTGAGGGAGCCGAGAACGATGCGGACTTCGGAGGCCTTGTTGCTGATCTCCTTGGCAGTGCGGGCCTCTTCGAGGACCTTGAGAACTTCGTCGCGGAGGGTGAGGAGTTGGTCCCAGTCTTTTTCGATTTGCTGAGTATTGCCTGGGATGATGTCGGCGATGTTTGGGAAGAGGGCGAGGTGCACGCTGGGTTCGCGGCCTTCGACCGTGGGGAGGAGGTGCCAGACTTCGTCGGCGGTGAAGCTGAGGATGGGCGCGATGAGGCGGGTGAGGGTTTCGGCGATGCGCCAGAGGGCGGTTTGCGCGCTGCGGCGGCCGGGGTGGTTGGGGGCGAAGGTGTAAAGGCGGTCCTTGAGGACGTCGAGGTAGAGGGCGCTGAGGTCGGTGTTGGTGAATTCGTTGAGGGCCTGGTAGGCGCGGTGGAATTCGAAGTCGTCGTAGGCGACGCGGAACCTGGTGGTGAGTTCGGCGAGGCGAGTGAGGATGTATTGGTCTAAAGGCTCAAGATTCGCGAAGTCGCGGATGGCGTTGGTCGATGGGTCGAAGTCATGCAGGTTGCCAAGGAGGAAGCGGAGCGTGTTGCGGACCTTGCGGTAGTTGTCGCTGACGCGCTGCATGAGGTTTTCGCTGGCGGCTACGTCTTCGCGGAAGTCGACGGAGGCGACCCATAGACGGACGATCTCGGCGCCGAGACGCTTGGCGATGTCTACAGGGTCTACCCCATTTCCAAGGCTCTTAGAAAAGGCGCGGCCCTGTTCGTCGAGGGTCCAACCGGAGGTGGCGACCATCTTGTAGGGTGCGATGCCGCGGACGGCGACGGAGGTTAGTAGAGAGGAGTGGAACCAGCCGCGGTGCTGGTCCCCGCCTTCGGTGTAGAGGTCGGCGGGGTAGCTAAGTGCGGGCTCCTGCTCGAGGACGGCGTGCCAGCTTGATCCAGACTCGAACCAGACGTCGAGAATGTCCATCTCTTTGCGGAACTCTTTGTGGCCGCATGTGCAGGTGGTTCCTTCGGGGAGCAGCGCGGCTACGTCGTGGGTGTACCAGGCGTCGGCTCCTTCTTTGTGGAAGAGTTCGACGATGCGCTTGTTGATGGCTTTGTCGTTGAGTGGGGTGTGGCACTTTTCGCAGAGAAAGACCGCGATGGGGACGCCCCAGATGCGCTGGCGGGAGATGCACCAGTCGGGGCGCGTGGCGATCATGTTGGAGATACGCTCTTCGCCCCAGGCTGGATCCCAGACTACGTGCTTGATCTCGTCGAGGGCGCGTTGGCGGAAGGTGGTTTCGGTGCCCTCTGGCGTGAACATGGGGGTTTCCATGCCGATGAACCACTGCTCGGTGGCGCGCACGATGATGGGATGGTGGCAGCGCCAACAGTGCGGGTAGGAGTGCTCATAACTGGTGGCGCTCAGGAGTGCGCCTTTTTCGCGCAGGAGGTCGATGATGACTGGGTTGGATTTGAAGACCGTGAGCCCGTCGTAGGCCTGGACGACTCCATCGCCTCCGGCGGTCTCTGTGTTGCGCTGCTTGCCGGCGTTGTCTACGTACTGGATCTCGGGCAGGTCGTAGCGCTTGCCGGTGTAGAAGTCGTCTACGCCGTGAGCGGGCGCGGTGTGGACGGCTCCGGTGCCTTGCTCGGCGGTGACGTAGTCGGCGGTGACGCCTAGAACGCTGCGGTCGAGGAAGGGGTGCTGGAAGGTGGTGCGTTCGAGCTTCGCTCCTTTGAAGCGGGCGAGTTCTTTGGTTCCGGTGAAGTTGCAGGCTGCGCTGGTCTGGGCTGCGAGAGCTTCGAGAACGATGTAGACGTCGCCATCGGAGTTTTGCAGGGCTACGTAGTCGAGGTCGGGGTTGAAGGCTACGGCTTGCGAGGCCGGGAGCGTCCAGGGGGTGGTGGTCCAGATGATGGTGTAAACGCTTTTACCGGCCAGGGCGGCATCGATGGTCGCGGGGTCACTGGTGAGGGCGTAGCGGACATAGACGCTGGGGCTGGTGTGCTGCTCGTACTCGACTTCGGCTTCGGCGAGGGCGGTGCGGTCGTGGATACACCAGTAGACGGGCTTGAGGCCCTTGTAGACGAAGCCTGCTTCGAGGAAGTCGTAGAAGGTCTCGACGATGCTGGCTTCATACTTGAATGACATGGTGAGGTAGGGGTCGTTCCAGCGGCCGAAGACGCCGATGCGCTCGAACTGGGTGCGCTGGAGGTCGACGTACTTTTGCGCGTACTCGCGGCAGGCGCGGCGGACGGCTACGGGGTCCATCTCGAGCTTTTTGCGTCCGAGCTGTTCGTCGACTTTGATCTCGATGGGGAGGCCGTGGCAGTCCCAGCCGGGGACGTAGGGTGCGTCGAAGCCGGCCA
>JAOAPF010000129.1 GCA_025462755.1 Edaphobacter sp. | reverse complement strand
ATCCCGCCATCAAACTTGCGGATCATAACTATCAAGGCGACTTCCTGACCCTCCGCACCTGCTCAGCCCTATTCAAAGTACATAGCCTTCCGTGAGGGCGGCTTCCTTCAAGTCGCTGTATCCGAAGGGCCCCGCCCTGAGAGAATGCAACTACGCACTGTTGCGTCAGGGGCGCTCCAGATACAGCACTAAGACTTCCCAGGACTGATCCTGCTAACGGATTGTTTCCGTGTTGCTGACGATTGGGGCATCGATACGAGACCATTTCGTTGGGGTATTGCCCAACGCGGAAGCGATCCGATTCACAAGATTGAACCGTCCCCAATGTTCAGCGACCTCATCGAATACGATTGCTGATCCTTTTCGTGTGAATCGAGATGCGTTTCCGACAACTTCTGGATGGCTCGCGAGGGTTGCGAGCCCAAGAACGTTGCCAAGTCGCGATGCGTGTCGGGCGGCATTCAATCCATTCCTCTCCATCTCATTTAACTTCTGCTCTTCCCATTCGCCATTGGCAGCGTTTTCCGTCAGATCTCGGCCCCAACCAAGTCCGAAGGCGTCCTCGATCAAACGAATGAAGAATCCAGGTTCTTTGGAACGTCGAAGCCTGTTACTGAATTTCGTCAAATGTCGGAGGGTCGAGAATGGTGAGTCTGGATGCTTCACCTCGATCAGCAGGCCCTCAACCTCCATCTCGCCACGGGGATCGCTATCGTTTTCCAAGAAGCGAACCGGAAGAGCCGCCTGGACGAGAGTTGCAGCTACAAAGAGTTCCGTTTCGAAGTCTTTGAAAAAGAAGCTTTGCTCGTTCGGAGCTGCTGGAACACCAAAGTCTGTGCTTCCTGAGGTCATTCGCCTCAGATGAGGTCCGACCGGAAGGCCATGCTGCACGCAGAGTCGCAGATCGCGCGCAAATGCGAGTACGACATGGATCTCTTCAACGGACTTGAGAAGAGGCTTCGCCAAAACGAAGCTTCCCTCTGGCCGGCCTCTTCCGAGCGACTCTGCTTCGTCGAGCGCTCTTGTGATTCCCTCATTTTTCACCAACCGGATCTTGTTGGTTGCAAATTGTTCTCGTATGTAGGAAACCGAATCGGTGAGGTCGTCCCAAATGCTCCGGGAAAGGTCGATCTCGTCGGTCATGCTGATCTCTTCATCCTTCTGGAAGTGACTGCCGATCCCAACCAGTAGAGCCCATACGCTGCTGCACCTAACCCCGAGCCGATAACGATAAGTGGAGCCAGAGTAACGGATACTGCTGTTCCGGTAGCGGCTACGCCAATTCCTCCGATAACACCATAAGTACCTGCTCCGAGGGCGCCTCCTGTGACAGTACTGGCCCCCGTTTTGAGGAGACGTTTCGTAAATTGCTTCAACCAAAACCCCCAATAGATTTAACACGGACGCTTGATAATAACTTGCCAGGAAGCGTAGCGCAGTCCGGAGCAGTCTCGAGCCGCATGGCTAGTCAGTACCGACAAAACGCGCTTATCTGGGGTAATGTCCGGTTGCAAGCATGCAATGGCACTATGACAGCTCATGGTAAGCTCCGAAATCATGGCGGACAAAGAGCTGGAGATTCCCTATCATGTGATGGCAATTAGCGAGCTAGCAAAGGATTACAGCGCCGCGGCCTTCCAAGTCGAAATCGGCCAATGCCGTGAGGTCATCGCCAAACTCGCCGGCGAAGACAACCGTTCTGACCAGCAGCGCGCACGCTATCGCATACTGCGCTATCTCGACTTGCAGTTGGCGCGGTCCGTTAGCTGGGTCGACAAGGAAGCTGACCTGATGGCTTGGGTTATGCGGAATCTCATTGAGCTGAAGTTCTGGGCCAAGTTCGTCTCCGAAAGCGAGGAAAAGGCGACCCAGTTCGTCAACGAATCCAATATCGACTTGAGGGAAGTTTCCGAGCGCCTAAAAAGGTTGATGCCGGACGATGCCGAAACCATGCCGCCTCTGCCACCGAACTCAGATGGAAAGCGCGTCGAAGTGAGGCCGTCAGGTGACCAGGAAGAGTTGACCTGGAAGATGGCATCGAAGCTGATACACCCGAGTTCTCACGTGATTAACGGGTTCGAGAATACGATGAACGATCCGCCCAACAACCAGTTCTTTGCTCTTCAGATCCTCATGTACGGCTGGGGAATTATTACGATCTTCCACGACATTATTTGGACAGCTTGACGTTTCGCGCCCCCCGCTGCCTGTCACTACCAGCGATTGGCGGATTGGTAACGACAAACGCCGATCTCGTCATTCGGCAAATCGGAAGTTGGCCCAACGATGAGCTGGCTCCTAGCACAGCGTTTGGTAACAGTCTCGACCTGCCCCGCATCGCCGATGCTGATTTCTGCTGCACCGCCGGCATTGAATCGATGAGGTTCTTCAGCGTTTCTTTTTTGCGGTGGCCTTCTTGGCTGGGGCTGGCTTTTTTGCGGGTTTTTTTGCCGGGGCGGCTTTTTTCGCAGGGGCTTTTTTTGCCGCTATCTTTGCCGGAGCCTTCTTCGCGACGGCCTTCTTGGCGGATGCTGGCTTCTTTGCGGTTTTCGCGGGTGCAGCCTTTTTGGCAGGAGCCTTTTTCGCCGCTACCTTGGCCGGAGTCTTTTTGGTTGCCGCCTTCTTCACTGGGGCGGCTTTTTTCGCTGCGGCTTTGGCGGAGGGAGTGACCGCCTTCTTTGCGGGAACTGGAGCTTTCATGGGCGGCGCAGGCTTTTTCGCCGCCTCTTTGGTGGGAGCCGGAGCCTTGGCTGGAGCGGGTGCCTTTGTCGGAGCTACACCCTTACCTGTCGCTGGCTTAGCTTCGCTTGCGGCTATGGCCGCGACTACTTCTGTTGCCGGACCGTCACCCTGCACCGCGGCGACGGCTTTCTTCCGGCTCTTGGGAGGCTTGGCGTCTTTCTTGGCCATGCGCGGACGGCGCAGATGCACGGGCGGCGGAGGAGCGGGTGGAGAATAGGGCTCGAGGTAGGCCTTCATCTCTTCCACGGTGCCCAGCTTGTTGTCCATCAGCTCGAAGAAGAGCTTGTCCAGGAGCTCGTTATAGATCGGCAGGCCGGGGACGATGCGCATCTCCTGCATCAGAACGTAGGGAATTTTCTGCCTGGCCTGGGCCCACTCGGTGAAGAAGCCCTTGAACTTTGCTTGTATGTTGGCGTTCTTCGAGGTGTGGGCGACCCAGAGGATCGATTCGGGCTTGGCGGAGTGCAGCATCTTCCAGGCCTGCGACGGTGTGGCGGCAGCCTTGCCGGCGAACTCGGCGGCGAAGGCTTTGGCCTCGCCTTCGAGGGCGGCAATCTCGGTCACAAATCCCTGGCGCGGGAAGCTCTTTTTGAGCTCGGTCAGATCCTTCGGCGCCATCTTTGCGGTGAGCAGAGGAAAGTTCGCCACGGCGGCTTCGGGATGGATTCCCTGCATCTGGAGCTGCATCTGGCTCTCGCGCAGACGATCCAGCTCGGCCACATTCGCCTTGGCGGAGGAGAGCGCCGGGAAGAGGTACTTCATCCAGCCCTCGGCCTCGAGCCGCCGGAGCACACGCAGCGGGTCCTCCTCGTGGAAGATCTCTTCGGTCTCGTAGCCGCGATGGAACTCGTCCATGGCCGAAATGTACCCTTCCTGCTTGCCTGTCTCGTAACGCTGCTGGGTCCTTTCGTCCATCTGCCATCCGAGGCGAGCCATGAACCTTACGGAGCGAATCAGCCGGGAGGGTTCATCGATAAAGCCGTAGTTACTTACGAGGCGGAGCTCACGGTTCTCGATGTCGGCTACGCCGTTGAGGGGGTCCATGAGGAGGCCATAGGAGCCGTCGTTGAGCGAGAGCGCCATGGCGTTTGCCGTAAAGTCGCGCCGGCGTAGATCCTCGAGAATGGTGGCGGGTTTGGCTACAGGCTTGCCGGGCTTGGAATAGGTGACCGACAACGTGCTGCCAATCTCCATCCGAACACCACCGGGAAACCGCACAAACAGCGACTGTCCGGCTTCGTACTCTCCGGTGACAATGCCATGGGCTTTCTCTATGTCTTTCTTTAGTTTGAGAGCATTTCCCTGAACCACTACATCCAGATCCCGCACCGGCGACCCGCTGGTCAAGTCGCGCACGGCTCCGCCTACCAGAAACACGGTAAGTCCTTTTACACGAGCCACTTGGCGCACGGCGAGCAATGCGGCTTGTTGTGCCGCAGAAAGTCTATTTTCCAGCAAATAAATGTAGTCGGCCATAACTGGTAGGTTTACTCCAAGCCGGTCGAACCGGTACACTCAAACACGTCCGAGCACCGCGTGTAAGCTCAGGCGGATCAAGTGTTTATCAAGATCTTGACGCGTAGGCACAAAACGTAAGTGTAACACAACATTAGCGTATTGGCTACCCGGCTTGCACCTTTTTCGCTGCGCCGGTCCGGTCCATGCGACAATCCGGATGCGCCATGTCGTCCGCCCACAAAAAGGTCATCGTCCGCCGCTTCACTGGCGAAACTCTTCCGGGGTACCTGCCGCTTTCGGCCTTCGTCCGCAGTCGCGGGATTGATCTGCTCGACCTTAGCGGACGAGTGATTCCACTTGCTCTCAATGACATTAAGCATATCTGCTATGTCCGCGAGTTCAACCTGCACGACACCATGAACCCGGAACGCCTGACCCGGCGCACCTTCCTTGCGCGCCCTCGGACGGAAGGGCTGTGGCTGCGGATGACGTTTCGTGGAGGAGACATTTTGGAAGGGCTTGCGCCGACGGATGTGGGCCTGCTTGATGACGTGATCAACGATGCGGGCCTACATGTGACCCCGCCGGATACGCGGTCGAACACGCAGCGGGTGTTTGTTCCGCGCAGCTCGCTCGCGGAGCTTCAACTGCTGGCCGTGATCACGACGCCTTCGCGTCGCAAGCCGCTGCCTGGAGCTTCAGTGCCGTCGATGCAGGAAGATTTGTTCGAGAAGTTGGTTCCGCCGAATAGCCGACCGAATTGAGGCAGGGAAAAGAGTGTAGGGAGTAGAAAGCCCGCGCTGCTGGTATCCGGGTTGCTCGCGCAAAATTTCAGTTGCCGTCGTTCTGGTTCTCTATTCCCTATTGCCTACTCCCTGCCTTTCGCTACTCCACACACCCTATCGCCTGGTCCGAGCCTTCTATAATCGCCCAATGCAGTCCTTGAAACTAGCCAAGCTTGCCGAGTATCTGGATGCCACTCTTCTGGGCGATCCTTCCGCCGAGATTACGCGCGTAGCGGGCATCGAAAACGCTGAGCCGGGCGATCTGACGTTCGTCTCGAACCCGAAGTATGCTGGGCTCGCTCGCACTACCAAAGCCACGGCCATCCTGGTCGAACCGAATTTTCCGGAGGTGCGGACCGCGACGCTTCGCGTGGATAATCCTTACCTTGCGTTCGCCTTTGCAATTGAGCTTTTTTACCGGTCGCCGCACTATCCGCCGGGGGTTCATCCAACCGCCGCGATCTCGGCGAGCGCCAGCATTGGAGTGAACGCCCATATCGGCGCTTATGCGGTCATCGGCGATAACGTGACGATCGGGGACAACGCTACTATCCTGGCCCACGTGGTCTTCTATCCGCACGCGCAGGCGGGCAATAATCTGTTCGCGCATGCTCACGCCGTTGTGCGTGAACACTGCCACCTTGGCGATAATGTCATTTTGCAGAATGGAGCCATTGTCGGAGCCGACGGCTTTGGTTTTGCCCGGCAGGGTGACGGGAGCTGGTACAAGATTGTTCAATCGGGGCGGGCGGTTCTTGAAGATGCCGTCGAGGTGCAGGCGAATGCGTGCGTCGATCGCGCCTCGATCGGGGAGACTCGGATCCAGGCCGGCGCCAAGGTGGATAACCTTGTGCAAGTGGGCCATGGGTCGACGGTGGGTCAGAATACGCTGCTTTGCGCGCAGGTTGGGCTTGCGGGATCGACTACCGTTGGCAAAAACGTGATTCTGGCGGGCCAGGTGGGGGTCGCCGGCCACTGTACGGTAGGCGACGGAGCGATGGCTACGGCTCAGAGCGGCATTCCGGGGGACGTGGAGGCAGGAAAGATTGTAAGTGGCTATCCAGCGGTTGATAACCGGCAGTGGCTGCGGTCGGTTGCACTTTTTAATCGACTTCCGGACCTATTTCGCGATATAAAATTGAAACTAAAATAACCATCTAAGTGGTGACTATTATCGGATTAAGAGGGATGATGGGGGGTAAGACAATGATTGAGCCTCCGGACAGCATACCGAGCGTTATTCACAGGGTGCCTAACTCGCACATCCAACCTGTGCGCGTGCTGTTACTCGATGACGAGCCTACCAATTTGCATCTTCGGACGGCGATTCTGCGCCAGCATGGGTACGAGTGTATCCCTGCTTCGACGATCGAAGAGGCTACGGAGCTTTTTAACAATATTGATATCGCCGTGCTGGACTATCACCTTGGGGCTGGGCAGTTCGGGACTGAGGTCGCTGCGCTTCTTCGGCGGCGACGGCCGCATGTTCCGATCATTATTCTTTCGGCGACGCTGGACCGGTACTTTGGCGGCGTGGAAGATATGCATCTGCTCAAGGGGCATAGCTCGGTCGAGGATCTGCTGGATGCTTTGAGCTCGCTTGGAGCGAAACGCCGCGGCGCTCCGGTGGTGGTCGACGCTCGGGATTTTTTCTACTCTCGCATTTCGCTGACGATCGGTTCGGACGTTCTTGTCCAGATATTCGATGAGCGAGGCATATGGCAGTATTGCAATGACGCTGCCGCCGAATATCTTGGGCAGCCTCGTGACTGGTTCACCGGCCGCTGCGTCTTTCATGAGCTGCATCCGCTGATGCGCGATTGGCGCGAGGTGATTCAGACGGTATGCCATAGCCGTGAGACTTACATTGACCGGACGCGGCGTGGTCTGCTCAATCAGCCTCGGCCGGAGGAGCAGCAACTGACGTGGAGCGTTTTGGCCTTCCCGATCACGCTGCACGATAACCGCAGTGGCGCGGTTCTTACGGCGCGGATTTTGGATAAGGCGCCGACCCGGACTTCAGACTTTCTTCCGTTCCTTTAGCTGCCGCGTCGCCTTCCTCTAACCGCCGCTTACCAGGCGCGGGTCATTTTGGAAGCGCTTTGCTGCGGGTCGCTCGGACGATGTTGTTGAGGCGCGAGAACTCGGCGGAAAAGATTCGGTGGCCGAGGTATGAATTCCGCATCGCAATGGATGGGGCAAATCCTGAGTGGAGGCCGGCTGTTTGGATTCTTGGTTGACAAGCGAGAAGCGGTTCGCGCGCAGCGCGAATAACCCACCCCGTTGGTTGGTTTGCTCTCGGGATTCGTGGGTTAGGGTTTTGGGGTTGTCATGTAGGCCGACGCTTCGGCGTGTGAGATGGCTTCGGTAGCGAAGGTGAAGGTTCCTTTTTCTTTTACTTCGCGTGCTGCTCGGACGAAGGCTCCGAGAGCGGCTCGGGCGAAGGAGCCTCCTACGCTGATTCGTTTGACTCCGGCGGCTGCGAGGTCTTCGGCGGAGAAGCTTGTGCCTTGCAGGCCCGCGAGGACGTTGATGGGTTTGGAGACGGAGGCGCAGATCTCTCGGATGGCTTCGAGGCTGGTGAGTCCGGGTGCGTAGAGGACGTCGGCTCCTGCGTCGGCGAAGGACTGCAGGCGGCGGATGGTGTCGTCGAGGTTGGGCCGGTTGTGGAGGAAGTTTTCGGCGCGTGCGGTTAGGAGGAACTGGTGGGTTTGCGCGGTTTCGGCGGCGGCCTCGATTCGCTCGACGGCTAGTTGGAAGTCATAGATGGGGGAGTTTGGGTCGCCGGTTGCGTCTTCGATGGATCCACCGACGAGGCCGATGGCGGATGCGAGGCGAATGGTGTCTGAGCAGGTTTCGGGGGATGGGCCGAATCCGTCCTGAAGGTCCGCTGAGACGGGGAGATGGGTGGCATCTACGATCTCTTTCGCGTTCTGAAGAATTCCGTCGCGGGTCAGGTTTGCTGTGGAGTCCTCTTGTCCGATGGAGAAAGCGTAGCCCGCGCTTGTTGTGGCTAGGGCTTCGAAGCCGAGGGCGGTGAGGATCTTTGCGGTGCCGGCGTTCCATGGATTGGGGAGGATGAATGTCCCGGTGCGTTCATGGAGTGCTTTGAATGCCTGGTATTTCTGTTCGCGGGTCACAGGGGGTTCTCCTCGTTTTTTTTCAGAGGCGATGATGTGGTGATTCGGGTTAACGGTGGCGTTTGAAGAGGGCGAGGGTGGCGGCGAAGAGGCCTCCTGCGGTGAAGGCTAGCAGGATGATGGAGTGGCGGTAGGCTCGCTGGGTTGCGGGTGGCGTGGCGGCGGTGTTGTCGAGGCATTGCGTGCAGCCCTGGGAGTGGGCTGGAGGGGGGCTTAGGGTTAGAGCGGTGAAGAGGGTGATTGTGCCGAGGAGACTCTTTCGACGGGGGTGGGTTGGCGGCGAGGGTGGAGAAGCGGATTTCTCCACTTCGATGCGCTTCGGTCGAAATGACGGCGGTTGTTGTTTGGGGGAGAGCATGGTCGAGTGGTGGCTGAGTCAAGCTAAGGACCAAAAGCAAAGGCAACAGCAGATCCTCCGCCTTCCGCGAAGGATGACAACAAGAAAGCAAAAAGACAAAAGCGGAATGCGGGGGTTCTTCGCTTCACTCAGAATGACAAGTGTTAAGACAGTGAAATGTTATTGGAAAAAGACTAAGAGAGCGAAGAGGAAGAGCCAGAGTAGGCCCATGGCGTGCCAGTACCAGGCGACGCCGTCGACAAGGATTTGACGGGATTCGAGTTGGCGGGAGATGTTGAGGCCGATGAAGGCAGCGATGAGCGCGGCGATGCCAAGGAAGAGGTGGACGGCGTGGACGCCGGTGATGAGATAGAAAAAGTGGCTGCTTTGGTTGGTGCGGAAGAAGACCTGCTGGACGGCTAGTTGCCGCCATGCGGTCCACTGACCGGCGAGAAAGAGCAGGCCGAGGACAGTGGTCGCGGAGAGCCAGGGTATTGCGTTGCGGGTGATGGGTTTGCCGAGGCCGAGCCACTCGTCCATGACGTCGGTCTCGCGGAACATGGTACGGCGGGCGATTTCCATGGTGGCGGAACTGAGGAGGAGGACGGCGGTGTTGAGCCAGAGAATGGGTGGGATCGCGGTCGGGAGCCAGGAGTTGACGTAGTGATTGTAGGCGTCGATGTGGCCGGTGGACTGGTTGACGAAGAACGTGCTGATGATGGCGACGAAGAACATGAGGTCGCTGGCGAGGGCGAAGAAGATGCCCATGCGATAGCGATGGAGCCGCTCGTGGGGGCCGCGGTGGCCGTTGGGGCGGTCGTTCCAGTTGTCGTTGTCGCCTCCGCCGCCGGTGCGCTTGTCGGTTGGCGGACGCCGGCCTGAGCCGTTGTCGTTGTCTTCGAGTCGGCGTTTTCGTTCCTGGTCGGTTTTATTGGGAGTGATGGTGGCCGGCATAGAGGTGCACTCTCATAAGCACGCGTTGTGGACAGCTTACTCCGGTTTTGCGTTTGTGGTGTCTTCGATCGACGGCTGAACGGCGGTGTGTTGGACCCATTGAGGGAGAAATGCGTCACCAATGTCGGTTGAGGAATAGTGACATGGGGCGCGGTGGACGGTGATCTCAGGTGTATCGGATGCCGGTAAGGGGGTGAAAGGATTCAATGTGGGATGCCATTCCAGGGTGGTGGCTTGCCATGGGTTTGATGTGGCAAAGGGGCCTTTGCGCAGGCTGTGGAAAAGATTAAAGAGGAAGAGGAGTTGGGCGGTGGCGAGGAAGATCGCGGCGTAGGTGATGAAGCGGTTGAGCGGGATGGTGTGGGCGAGAAGCAGGCCGGTGGGGCTGAGCGCGCCGCCAGGGCCCGGGATGCCGGTGAGCTGGGCGTAGTGGCGGGGTTCTCCTGCGAGGCCGGTGAGGTGCATGGGGAGGAAGACGGCGTAGGCCCCGATGATGGTAAGCCAGAAGTGGAGACGGCCCAGGGGTTCGGAGAGTAGGCGGCCGGGGTGGTTGCGGGTGGCGGTGATCAGCGGGAACCAGTAGTAGGTTGCGGCATAGAGGGCAAAGACTCCGGCCATGGCCATGATGAGGTGGAAGTGGGCGACGACGAAGGTGGTGTTGTGGAGGTACTCGTCGAGTATGGGTTGGGCCAGAATTGGTCCGGTTAGGCCTCCTGTGATGAAGAGGCTGACGAAGCCGAGGCTGAAGAGCATGGCGGTGGTGTACTGCGGCCGGCTGCGCCAGATGGTGGCTAGCCAGCTTAAGACTTTGGCGGAGGCGGGGAGGGCGATGGCTATCGTCGATATGGAGAAGGCGGAGCTGGCGAAGGGGTTTAGGCCGGCGACGAACATGTGGTGTCCCCAGAGCAGGATGCCGAGGAAGCCGATGAGGAGGGTCGTCGTGATCATGGTGCGGTAGGCGAAGACTTTTCTGTGGCTGAAGTTGGCGAGGATCATGGAGGTGAGGCCGAGACCGGGGAGGATGGCGATGTAGACCTCGGGGTGTCCGAAGAACCAGAAGAGGTGCAGCCAGAGGAGAGGGCTGCCGTCGCCTCCTTGGTGGATTACGCCACTGACCAGGTCTCCGGTGGGGAGGAAGAAGCTGGTGTGGGCGTGGCGGTCGCAGAGGAGGAGGAGGATTGCGGCGAGGAGGACGGAAAAGGCGATGATGCTGAGGAGCGCGGCGGTGAACCAGCCCCAGACGGTGAGGGGAAGGCGCTCCCACGACATGCCGGGGCAACGGTTGCGGATGATGGTGGTGAGGGTGTTGATGGAGCTTGCGGTGGAGGCGATGGCGAAGAGGGCGATGCTGATGAGCCAGAGATCCATGCCGAGGGCCTGGCCGGGGCCGGCGCTGGAGACTGCGCTTAGCGGTGGGTAGGCTGTCCAGCCGGAGATGGCGGAGCCGCCGGGGACGAAGGTGGAGCTTAGGAGGGTTAGGAGCGCTACGGCTGTTAGCCAGAAGCTGGCGGCGTTGAGAATGGGGAACGCCATACTGCGGGCGCCGATTTGTGCGGGGAGGATGAGGTTGGAGAAGCCGGCTTGCGGGGCGGTGGTCAGGACGAAGAAGAGCATGATGGTGCCGTGGATAGTGACCAGGGCGAGATAGTCTTCGGGGAGGATGGGGCCGTGGAACCAGAGAGGCCATGCGGGCCAGACTAGGTGGATGCGCATTAAAAGCGAGAGGAGGGTGCCGAGGATAACCGAGACTAGCGCGAGGATGAGGTACTGGATGCCGATGGTGCGGTGGTCGGTGAGGCGAGCGAATAGGGAGTAGGAAGTAGGGAGTAGAGGACCTGCTGTCGGGTCTGAGGGTTGGCTGGGAATGCGTGGGGTTGGGCGGTTCATGGGGTGGCTGCTTTCTGCTTGGAAGCTAGCCATGCGGTGAATTCCGCGGGGGGAAGGATGCGGAGGGTGGCATTCATGCGGTAGTGGCCGAGGCCGCAGAGTTGGGTGCAGAGGATGGCGTAAGTGCCGGAGGTGGTGGGGGTGAAGTGGATGTGGATGGTCTGGCCGGGGACGGCGTTTTGCTTGAGGCGAAGCTCGGGGATGGAGAAGCCGTGGATGACGTCCTGGGCGTTGAGGCGGAGGTCTACTTCGCGGTTGGTCGGGAGGACTAGTTCGGAGGTGATTTCGTCGTCGGCGGAGTGGGGGTCGGCTGGATCGAGGCCGAGGGGGTTGCCTTCGCCGGGGGCGACGAGTTGCGGGCGAGTGATGCCGAAGGTGGCGTCGGTGCCAGGGTAGCGGAAGTACCAGGCGAATTGCACGCCGGTGGCTTCGATTTGGACGGCAGTGAGGGAAGCTCCGGTGTATCGGGTGGCGGCCCAGAGACGCTCGGCTTTGATGGTGAGAGTGGCGAAGAGGATGGCGAGGGCGGCAAGCGGAAGGTATTCGATATGCCAGAGGTTAGTGGCTTCGGTGCGGCGGTGGGCGAGGAGTCCGAGGAGAATGATGAGGTGTGCGAGGGCGAGGAGAGCGAGGGCGATCCAGAGATTGAGGAGGAGATGGTGGTCGAGCGCGGGGCCGTGGGCGCTGGCGTCGGCGGGGAGGGGCCACGAGAAGGTCGCCATCGACGCGTGTTGCGAGGTGAGAAGCGCGGACACAGGATAAGGATACTGCGTGCGGCGGTGAGATGGAGGGGCTGTGGGAGTTCGTCAGATCGGTGTGCCCTGGTGGAAGATCATCTGCCAGCGGTAGTCGCGGTAGACCCAGAGGGAGCTGCGCAGAGCATGGGAGGCGGCATTGAGAGCGATGGTGCGGGTAGAGCGGTAGGTAAGCAGAGCGATGTCTTCGGCCAGTTGCTGACAGAGCGGATCGCTTAGGGTGATGGTGTGCGGAAACTCCGCTGCTAGAGCGTCGATGATCTGCTGCCGGGTGTAGATGCGTCCGGAGCTGCCGAATTCGCGAAAGTTTTCGGCTAGGAGAGACGTGAGGGCGGTGGCGTCGCTGCGCGTGGAGTGCTGCAGGAGTTGTTGTTCGAGGTGGAAGAGGTGGGCTGCGAGTTCCTGCGAGCTATTGGCCATGGCTTCGGCGGGTGAGATCGAGGAAGAGCTGGTGGACGCGGGGGTCGGAGCTTAGTTCGGGGTGGAAGGTGGCGGCGAGGAGATGGCCCTGGCGAACGAGGACGGGGAAGCCGTCGCGCGTCGCGAGGGTTTCTACGTTGGGGCCGGTTTGGGTGATGCGCGGGGCGCGGATGAAGACCATCTCAAGCGGGCCGCCTTCGAGGGTCGTGGGGGCGGTGAGGATGGTGGAGTCGATCTGACGGCCGTAGGCGTTGCGCTCGACGGTGATGTCGAGGGCGGCGAGGGATTTTTGCGTGGGGCTTTGTACGTTTTTGGCGAGGAGGATTGCGCCGGCGCAGGTGCCGAAGGTTGGCGTGGTCTCGACGAAGGACTGGAGGGCGTCGAGGAAGCCGCCGCGCTCGAGGAATTTGAGGAAGGTGGTCGACTCGCCGCCGGGGAGGATGAGGCCGTCGAGGTTGGCGAGTTCGGTTGGGGTGCGGACGAGCTTTGCTGTTGCGCCTAGGGCGGTGAGGGCTTTGGCGTGGGCTTCGAATGCGCCTTGCAGGGCTAGGATGCCGATGGTTAGATGGCGGTCTTGTCGGGGTGTTGGTTCCTGGTCCATTGTGGCGTTGTTACCGTTCTCCGGGCGGGCAGTCTTCCGACTGAATGCACTATGTCCAAGCCATTACTCTGAAATGACGAATGATCAAGGGCGATGAAGGTGAGTATGATTGTCGGTTCCTGATTTCAATTATAGAGAAGGTGGGCTCGACACATTGTCAGCGACTCCTGCGGCGTTGAAGGTGATGGATCGAGGCTCAAAAGCTGAGTCCTAGTTCCAGTACGACGGTCGGATCCGTCCATCCTGCGTTGAAGACATAGCTGGTGACCTCCATGTTCTTGTGGGAGACACCGACGAAGAAGCCGCGTTGAGTGTCGAGTGATGTTTGATAGGTCTTGGTCCGTTGGGCCACGAGGCCGAGTTGCAGCCAGTCGACTGGGGAGTAGGTGACTTGCGGCCAGTTGTAGTAGAAGCTGCTGGATTTGCCGGTGGCGAAGACAAATTCGTTGGAGATGGAGGCCTGGAGCTTTTTGTAGGTAAGCGCCGCCTCGCAGCCGGGTGCGACTCCATTGGTCCTTCCAAATGCGACGCCGATCATTGGTGTCACGTTGAGCACCAGGTTTTTTCCGGCGGCGAAGTTATAACCAATCCAGGCCGATCCGGTCCTGAAGTCTTCGGAGTTGTAGCGAGCTTCGAGATGAAGCCATCTGTGGTCCGCTGTGAAGTTCGGATTTGCATAACTTTGCTGGTCCGGGATGATGTAGCCGTCCGTTATCAGGGTGAACTCCCACTGTTTCGTGGAAGGCGGACGGGTGTTGTGCGATGGAGCGGCCGAGATCGTCTGCGGCAGTGCATGGCTTGCCAGAGAGACAATCGACACGAAGGCGGCGAGTTGTAATGTGTGCTTCGACTGCACCAGTGTCTCTCAGTCGCAGGATGGCGCAACCGCCTCGTCTCCTGATTCGGGCAAGTATAGAACGAGCTGATGGGGAGGCCTTGATCAAGGTCGGCTTACGCGGCGCCCGCCTTCTCAGGCCCATTGCCCTCTCTATCCGATGATCGATCCTTTATCGCGACGATTAGTCGGAGTTGATGGAGATCATGCGGTCTTCACTTTTCTCGATTTTTTGCGAGTTGGGCAGGAGGCCAGTGAGCAGGCCGATTGCGGGAAGGTAGGCGCAGACTTTGTAGACGAAGATGATGCTGGTCATGTCGGCGAGTTTGCCGAGGACTGCGGCGCCGATGCCGCCCATGCCGAAGGCGAATCCGAAAAACAGTCCGGAGATCATTCCGATTCGTCCAGGGACCAGTTCCTGCGCGTAGACGAGGATCGCTGAGAAGGCCGATGCGATGACGAACCCGATGATGATGCTGAGCACGCCTGTCCAGAAGAGATTTGCGTACGGCAGCAACAGGGTGAAGGGCAGGACTCCGAGGATCGAGCACCATATGACCGACTTGCGGCCGACACGGTCTCCGACGGGGCCGCCGATTAAGGTTCCGGCTGCTACCGCGGCGAGGAAGGCGAAGAGATGGAGCTGCGAGCTCTGCACGGAGACGTGAAACTTGCTGATGAGATAGAAGGTGTAGTAGCTGGTAAGGCCGGCGAGGTAGAAGTACTTCGAGAAGACGAGCGCGATCAAGACGGCTATCGCTGTGATCACCTGTCTTCGCGGCAATCGGGAAGATTCTTCTGTGTGCTCCACGGGTTTGTTTTGCAGATGGGTGAGGCGAGCTTTGTACCAGTGGCTGACTCGGATGAGCACGAGGATGCCGAGGAGTGCGGCGATCGAAAACCAGGCTGAACCGATCTGTCCGTGGGGAAGGATGATGAATACTGCCAGGAGAGGCCCGATTGCAGAGCCGGTGTTGCCTCCGACCTGGAAGAACGATTGGGCGAAGCCGTGTTTTCCGCCGGAGGCCATTCGCGCAACGCGGGATGATTCAGGATGGAAGACTGCCGAGCCCATGCCGATCAGTGCGGCTGCGAGGAGGAGCAGGGAGAAGGTGGGTGCGATCGCCAGCAGCAGCAGGCCGATGAGCGTGAATACCATTCCGATGGGAAGGGAGTATGGCATCGGCTTGCGGTCGGTGTAGTGTCCGATGACTGGCTGAAGGAGGGACGCGGTGATCTGGAAAGTTAAGGTGATGAAGCCGATCTGCGTGAAGTTCAGATGGAACGATGCTTTGAGGATGGGGTAGATGGAGGGCAGCAGCGACTGCATCATGTCGTTGAG
>JAOAPF010000355.1 GCA_025462755.1 Edaphobacter sp. | reverse complement strand
GAAAGCGCCTCATACAGCGGCACCGTCCCGATCGGCACCGGCGAATGCCGCAGGATCTGCTCCCGAATCATCGGAATATCCCCACCCGTCGAAAGGTCCATCACGGTATCCGCGCCAAAGTGCACAGCCGTATGCAGCTTCCGCAACTCCTCATCTACATTCGACACCAGGGCCGAGTTCCCAATATTCGCATTGATCTTGCACAGCGACTCCACCCCAATCGCCATCGGCTCCAGCTCCGGATGATTGACGTTGGCAGGAATGATCATCGTCCCCTTGGCGACCTCGCTCCTCACCAGCTCCGCCGAAATCTTCTCCCGCTGAGCGACGTACGCCATCTCCTCCGTAATCATTCCCTTCCGCGCAAAGTGCATCTGCGACATATTCCCATCGCCCGTCCGCGCCGCCTCAGCCTTGCGCTTGACGATCCACTCCGCCCGCCCCGTCGGCACCTTGTAGTCGTTGCCATTCGCTCCGTTGCCCTTGCCGTTCGAAGCTGCGCCATTTCCATTTCCACTCATAAAACCCCCTGCTCACACTTCCATCTAATGGAGTAAGTATACGACGCAAAACCGCAGCCCAACGTCTTCCACCCGCCCGTCACCATTGGCGTCCTCAGCCAAAATCGGGGTGAAGCAGGCAACTCTTCCATCAGCCAACCCCACTCCGTTCCCCGCATCCAACCTCAGCAGAACGAGGCACGACCGTGAGTACCCCGGCTTGAACGTTCGCCGCTCTCACCAACAATCCGTACAACTCCAAACGGCGCCCACCACGCGCTGGCAATTCTTCTAAGGAGTACTACCATGAAGCTGTTTTCCGAAAATATCGAAGATCTCCGTACTCTCTACATCACCAGCCTCAAGAAGGCCCTCGACATGGAGCAGAAGATCGCCAAGGCCCTCCCCACCATGATCGAAAAATCCACCGACCCCCAGCTCGCCACCGCCTTCCGCAACCACCTCACCGAGACGCAGCAGCACGTCGCCAAAGTCCAAACCATGGTCCGCGACGCCACTGGCGACGACAGCACAAGCACCTGCAAAGCTATCTCTGCCCTTATCACCGAAGCCGAGGACAACATCAAAGATGCAGCCGAACCCAGCATCCGCGACATTACCCTCATCGCATCGGCCCAGCAGGTTGAGCACCACGAGATCGCCGTCTACGGCACCCTCCGCACTTGGGCCGAACTCCTCGGTCAGGACGGAGCCGCCAACACCCTCGAAAGCATTCTCGAAGAAGAGAAGAATGCCGACAAACTCCTCAGCGACGTCGCCGACACCGTGAACACCACAGCCGAACCCAGAACCGCCTACTCTCGTTAGCACAACTCATCATTCAACTTACAATCAACCCGGCGAAGGCCTCTCCCCATGGGCCTTCGCCGTTCGATTTTAAATGGATCTCCACTCAGCCGGGTGATAACGGGCGCCCAATAGCCCTATCCACGTTGTCCGCCAATACAGGCGGTATAGGTAACAAGAAACCGATCCCGCATCACGCGATATTCCTCCATCGTTTGAAAACTTCGGTCTTTCGGCTCTTGATTGAGAAAATAAATGGTAATCACCATCCTCGAAGTATCGTCCAGCAGCAGATACAAACCAAGCACGCCACCTTCGAGCTTGTCTCTGTCCAAGCCACGCACATCGATGCCATGCTGCACCGGCTTCAATCCATAGTTCCGTGTATTTCCATCACCCGATGCAAGCGTAAAGTCGAAGTTGTCGATCAGGAACTGCCTTGTATCCGCATAGTTCTTCTCCGGCAATATCTCCACCTTCACGTTCGCGTAGAAGTCCTTCTCCGGGTACGCAAACATCACTCTGCGGCCTTCCACCATCTCAATCTGCCTCGGCCCATTCAAAGTCTGTACCGTTCGCACATGAATCCCCGGCGCAAGCGGCGATGTCTCCACAACCGTCAGCCCGTCGCTGAACTTGCAAGCCGCATAGCGGTCAAAAGCCGAACTATCGGTGCGAGCGACGGTTTGCGCGGTAGCACTGCGGAACAAAAGACAGAAAACCAGGCAGATTGCAGAAAAGCTAAGTTCAATTCGCATAGGAAAAACAATACCGCGCCATTCACAAATCGCGAACTGAAAATCCGAAAACTCCCGCCTACAAAATGTCCGTACTATCCGACGAGCTAGGGTGACCGACCCTATGGCTTCTCCACCACGATATGGGCGCCCGTTCAACCAGTGGGCTCCCTGCAATATTCGTGAACAAAATACCCTTGATCATCGTCACTCCACAGCGCAACCACATCATTGCCGGCTAAGTGGTTCAGAGAAATGTTCGACATTCCCCAGCTACCAGGACAAGTGTGATAACTACAACTACGAAAGCGGACAGCAAACGTCTCGTCCCATCCATACTGCTCCGCATAGCCAACACCCTCGCGATGGACGATCCAACCCATATCACCAACGCGATGTGGCCGCAGACTGCAGGACACACGGCTTCGATCCTTCTGGGTAAGAACCCCCTCCACCGTCCGCATGCAATCAATCAGCTGCATGCGCGCCGAGGGCGAAAGACCTTCGAGGACGGTCTGAGCCTGCTCCTCCGACAGTTTTGTTGGCCACCTTGAATGCTGAGTTGAACTTTCCTCCCCAGCAGACGCTACAAGTTCCAATTCAGCTAAAATCGAAAGGCGGAAGATTTGACAAACAAGGCCGTCAGAACAGACCTCCATGCTGCATCTCTTCCAAAGATCGCCATGAAACTTAAGTCTCTCGTTGAAGAACTTGATCCTCAAGTACACCTATAAGTCGAATCACTGGAATACTTTGCGCAAAGAAGTAGGGGAAGGGGGGTACTCCCTTCGGCACGATACCAGAATCACAGCAACAAGACGTAAACTTATACGGACGTAAACTGAAGACGCAAGGCGGAGGCCATATGTCAAACGAAGCCCGGAAAAGCCCGATCAAATTCGTTATCGCCACCGTGATCATCCTCGGCACCATCGCCTATCTCTCCTTCAGCGGCGGCCGTGACAACAAGAGCTACTACGTAACCATCGGCGAGCTCCAGGGCATGGGCAACAAAGCCTACGTCCGCCACCTCCGCGTCGCCGGCAACGTAGCCCCCGGCAGCATCCATCGCGTCGGCACCAACGCCACCTTCGATCTGCTCGAGCAGGGCCGCAAACTCTCCATCGTCTATCAGGGCTCGGAGCCCCCACCCGACACCTTTAAGGACGACGCCCAGGCCCTCGCCGTAGGCACCTACGGACACGACGGCGTATTCCACGCCACCGAGCTCCAGGCCAAATGCGCCTCCAAGTACGCCCCCGCCCCTGCAACCCCCACCACCACTGCAACGGCAACGCCCGCAAATCACTAACCCGCCGCGCACAAAAATTATGACGCAGACGGAAGCAACAACCCGCAGCAGTGCACCTCAACAGGCTGCGCAGTCAAACTGCGTCGCGCTCGACTCCGTCTCAAAGATCTACGGCAGCTTCGCCGCTCTGCGCAACGTCTCGACCACCTTCGCCGCAGGCTCCTGCACCGTCATCCTCGGCGAAAACGGCGCCGGCAAATCCACCCTCCTCCGCGTGGTCGCGGGACTCATCAGCCCAACTCGCGGCAGCGTTACCGTCTACTCCGGATCTCCACATCAACAGCGCCATCGCATCGCCTACATGAGTCACTCTGCAATGCTCTACGACGAACTCACCGCCATGGAGAACCTCACCTACTTCGCCGGGCTCCACCGCGACGGCGGCTGCGCCTGCATCGGCAGCCCCGAGATGGCCCTCCGCGCCGTAGGCCTCGACCCCAACCTCAGCCGTCCTCTGGGCCAATACTCGCAAGGCATGCGCCAGCGCACCTCTCTGGCCCGCGTCCTCCAGACCGACCCCGAACTTCTCCTCCTCGACGAACCCTTCTCCAACCTCGACGCCGCCTCCGCAAGTCACATGGTCGAACTCCTCGCCGACTTCCGTACCTGGCCCGTCCCCGGCGGCGGCACCCGCACCATCCTCCTCACCACCCACCAGGCCGCACTAGCCAAACCTCTCGCCGACAACATCCTCACCATGCGCAACGGCCAGATCTTGGATTCTCTACGCGAACCCGAGGCAACAGCCGAGTGAAGAACGCGCCACCCGCCAAAACCAACGCCGCCCGCCTTCTCGACTCCCTCGGCATCCCCCACGAACTCCGCCCCTACGACGTCGACCCCGACGACCTCACCACCATCTCCGTAGCCCGCAAGATAGGCATGCCCCCTGAACAGGTGTTCAAAACCCTCCTCACCCACACCAACACCGGCGAACACCTCTTTGCCATCATCCCCGGCGACGCCGAACTCGACCTCAAAAAACTAGCCCACGCCGCAAACGCAAAAAAGGTCGAACTGGCCTCCCTGAAAGAAGTCGAGCCTCTCACCGGATACATCCGCGGCGGAGTCACCGTCATGGGCGCAAAGAAGCCCTTCCCCGCCTACGCCGACGAGACCATCGAGCTCTTCGACCTCATCTCCGTCTCCGCCGGCCAGCGCGGCCTCCAGCTCGTCCTCGCCCCGGCCGACTACCTCCGCGCCGCCAACGTGACCCTCGCGGACCTCACTAAAGCCGACTTCACCAAAGGCCCGGCGTGAAATATCTCCGCCACGTGCTCGACCACCTCCGCAAGGACCTCCGCCTGGAATGGCGCTCCCGCGACTCCATCAACGGAATGCTCTTCTTCGCCCTCCTGGTAGTGGTTGTCTTCGGCCTCGCCTTCGACCCCACAAGCTATCCCACGACCACCCGCCAGATCTCCGGCGGCATCCTCTGGGTCGCACTCCTCTTCGCCTCCATCACGGCGCTCAACCAGTCCTGGGCCCGCGAGTTGCGGAACCAGGTCCTCGAAGCCCAACGCATGGCCCCCTCCCCCGCCTCCGCATTATTTCTAGGCAAAGCCATCGCCAACATGCTGTTCGTCCTCATCGTCGAAGCAGTCCTGGCCCCCATCTTCATCGTCTTCTTTAACCTCCACGTCCTCGGCAGCATGTGGCTGCTCGCCCTCATCCTCCCGCTGGGCACATGGGCGCTGGTCGTCAACGGAACCTTCTTCGCCGCCCTCGGCCTGCGCGCCCGCAACCGCGAGCTACTCCTCCCTTTGCTGCTCCTCCCAATCTCCCTGCCCGCCCTGCTGGCCATGGTCCAGGCCACCACCGGCGTCCTCACCGCAGATCTCGACTCCATCCAGATCGCGACCTGGATCAAACAGTTGGCCGGTTACGACATTATCTTCACCACCATCTGCATCCTGTTCTTTGAAACCGTGCTTAACGCCGAATAACCGGTTTCGCGCTAAACTAACCCTATGGAGCAGCGCAACCCCACTCTCCGAAGCGTGGCCTGGCTCTGGTTCGGAATCGCCGTCGCCGTGCTCGCCGTCAGCTTCCGTCAGGCCATCTTTCTGACTCCTACGGACGCAGCGCAGGGCGACGTAGGACGGATCTTCTACTACCACGTTCCCACGGCTATGCTGAGCCTGCTGTTCCCTTATCTCAACTTCGCTGCCTCACTCGCATTTCTGTACTGGCGACGACGCGATCCACTGAAAGCCCTCACAGCGGACGCCTTCGCCCTAGCCTCCGCGGAGGTGGCTGTCGTCTACGCCAGCATCACCCTCATCACCGGCTCCATCTGGGGACGCGCAGCATGGGGAATCTGGTGGGCATGGGATGCTCGACTCACCAGCATGCTGCTCCTTTGGCTTCTCTATGTCAGCTATCTCATGCTGCGCCGGTTCTCCTCCACCGGGCAGAGTCATACTCTCGCTGCGGTCCTTTCCATATTCGCCGCCGTCGATGTACCGATCGTCTACATGTCCATCCGCTGGTGGCGCACCCAGCATCCGGCTCCGGTCTTTGGCGGCGGCCCCAACTCCGGCATGGATAAATCCATGCTTCCTGCATTCTTCTGGAACCTCGCCGGTTGGGCCATCTGGGGCATCTTCATCCTGCTCTTCCGCTTCGCCCTCGAACGCAGACGACAACTCGCCGATCAAGAAGCTGCCTTGCAGGCGATCGAAGCTTCGTTGGAGATCCCGCAATGACCTGGCATTCCCTGTTTAATCTGAGCACTATGGAACATAGGCATCTGCTCTCTGCCTACGCCGCAGTCCTCATGATTCAGGGCGGTTATGTCGGCTGGATTGCATGGAACTGGCTCCGAATGAAAGACCCGCGTCGTTAAAAAAATCAACGAAGCCACATTAGAACCGTGGCTTCGTTGTCCGAGAATAAATTGCAAATGACGCGATAGATTCCGAAGGTCATCTTTTCGCATCGATCACATAGACACGGTAACCCTCCGAAAAGTTTCGCAGGAATTTCGAAATTCTCTGCGGCAGTACCTTCCCCTTGCCGCCTGCACGCTGCCTCGATAGACTCCGAACAGTGCCAACACCCCTCCGATCCTCCCTCTCCCGATCCATAACTACAGCTCTCTGCGCGTCCCTTCTGGGAATCTCGGGCTGTCATCGGAGCAGCTTCCCCGACGTGCCCGCCGGATATCGGGAGTTCGCCTACATCAGCAACGGAAGTTCCAACACCGTTACCGTACTCGACCTCGTCTATCTCCGCCAGGACCGGACCCTGCAGGTCGGCACTAACCCCACAATTCTTGCGACGAACCCGGTTCGCAACGAGATCTATGTCGTCAACACCCAATCCGGTACTATCTCCGTGATTGATGCGGAGAACAACCGGATCGCCGCAACCATCCCAGTGCACCGCCTGCCTTCCTTCGTCAGCGTCGACTCAACCGGCCATCGCGCCTATGTCGCCAACTCAGGCTCGAATACATTCAGCATTCTCGACCTTGACCGGCGCCGCGAGATCGCCCTCGCCGGCACGGGCGAACAGCCTGCCGTCGACCGCATCTCACCCGATGGCCGCAGCCTCGTCGTCACCAATCGCGGCAGCAATAGCATCTCTATCTTCGATGTGCCACCGTACATTCCGGGGCAAGCGCGTGAACCCGCTCCGCACCTCCGCGCGGCCTTTCCCGGCTGTCCCGGAGCCTCCGACGCCGTGATCCTGCCTGACTCGTCTAAGGCTTTTATTGCCTGCTCCTCCGGCCACCAGGTGATGGCCGTCAGCCTCGCAGCAGCGCCGGGCTCTTGGGCGGCAAAACAGAATCCCGCGCTCATGACCGACCACATGCTTACGCTGCTTGATGTTGGCAAAACACCGCTGCATCTTGCGATGAAGCCGGATGGTGGCGAGATCTTTGTTTCGAACTTCGGCTCCGACAGCGTCTCAGAGATCTCCACCGGGACCAACGAGGTTGGTGGAACGTACCCTATTGGAAGTGGGCCGGTGCGCGGTATTGTGAGCCGCGACAATGGCACGCTGTGGGTTGCTAACTTCGGGGCCGACTCGATTGCTCTCTACAGCATTGACGATGGCAGGCTGGCCTGGAGCGTTCGCGCTGGTTCCGCGCCGGACGCGCTTGCGTTCTCTGAGGATGAGCACCTTCTGCTGGCCGCGGACGCTCATTCCGGGGATGTTGCGGTGATCCGAACATCGGGCACCGCGTTGCCCACTCTTTTCACGATGCTTCCCGCCGGCAATGCGCCCAATTCGATTGCGGTGAAGGCTATTCGGAAAAAACCGTAGTTCGCAAAAAAAAATCTGGCGGATCAGTCGAGACTTTTGCGGCTGTTTGCTGGGCTTTTTGAGGGGTGTTTTGAGAAAAACGGGTGTTTGGGCGTGGTTTTTGTATGGTAAAAACGTGGTGAAATGCGTGGTAAACGTGGTGAGTTGACAGTGCTTAAATCGTCGTCGAAAAACATGCCACTTGTTGAAACTTTATTTTTTGGTTTTTCCGTCAGGCCTGACGCGCCAGCACGAGGGTGATGTCGTCAGGTTGTTCTTCGGCGCCGATCCAGGCGTCGAGGGCCAGCATGACCTGAGTCGAAATCACGTGCAGCGGCTGGTCGCGGTAGCGGCTGACCACCTCCATCATGCGTTCTTCCCCAAACTCGCCAAAGTCGTTCTCCGGCTCGGTGACGCCGTCCGAGTAGGCGACGAGGATGTCTCCAGTCTGCATGTGAAAGCTGTCTTCGTCGTAGTGCATCCCGTCCATCAGACCTACAACCGTTCCACCCTGATCGAGCCTGCGAATGCTGCCATCCTGTCCCAGCACCAGCGGCGGCAACTGCCCTGCGTTGGAGTAGGTCAGCCGTGCCGAGGCGGCGTTGTAGTGCGCCAGGAACAAGGTTGCGTATTTCTCGGGCTGTGTGCTGCGGTAGAGATGCCGGTTCAGCAACGAAAGAATTCGTCCGGGCGACTGAAACAGCTCATCGCAGTCGCGTCCATACTCCTCCCTGCTGGCCGTCAGCCCGGCGAGGTTGGATTCCGCGAAGATTAACTCCTCGCTGGCAAACCGATAGGCGCGGAC
>JAOAPF010000329.1 GCA_025462755.1 Edaphobacter sp. | reverse complement strand
ATGCAAACACAGCGGCTGGATCGAACTCCTCGGCTGCGGCATGGTCGACCCCGCCGTCTTCGCCGCCGTCACCGAAGAACGCCGCAAGCTAAATCCATCCGACGACGCCTACAATCCCGAAAAGATCTCTGGCTTCGCCTTCGGCATGGGCGTCGAGCGCATCGCCATGATGCAATACGGCATCTCCGACATAGGCCACTTCTACTCCGGCGACATGCGCTTCCTCGAGCAGTTTGCATAACGTCCAGTTCGCCGCCCAAGAGCTTTTAGACTACCTGAGCTTGTCGAAGGGGAAGATCCCCCGCATTTCGTTTGAAGCGGCAAAAGCATACCAGGAGGCGCTCCAATCGCTTACTGCGAACTAAACGCCGCCTGCAGACTCTCCAGATTCTGCGGATGCACCCGGATCACCCCACCCCGCGGACTATCGATATCTGCAATCAGAAAGAACGAAATCGCCACAACCAGTGGCAACACCATAAAGAGCTTCGCGTCCACCTTGTGCGCTCCATACCCCAGCAGCACATTGCAGAACAGCGCAATCGCGAACATCAGGCACCACGCCCCCACCGGAATCCGGTTCCACCACGCAGCCTGCGTATACCCCTGCGAGTTCAGCACATCGTTCATCCCCGCAACCGCCAGCGCCCGCACCGGCGTCGGCTGGGCTATTGCCGGCTGCGAAGCCGCAACCCAAAGCTGATTTTGAAGCTGCGCTGTTTGCTGGTTGATCCGTGTCACGTCATCCCCGTAGTGTCTGTTGTAAGCGTGTATCGTGTAAGCCTGTATACGCAGTGCCGTGTACTGCCGCAGCAGCGCTCGCACCTGCGACGCCTCTGCCGGTCCCAGCAGGGCTGCCCGGACATACTCCGTCCCAATCGCATTGGCCTCTGCCTCCTCATACGTCTTGCGCATGTCATAGCGAGCCGTCGCCATCGAAAAGCTGAACCCGATGATCAGCCCAAGCAGCGTCAGCGACGCCGCAAGAATCACCCCGAAGTCCGGTCGCATCTCCTCGGAAAGGGCATGCCGCCGCTGGCTTATCTTCCCCCCCGCCCAGGCAGCGAACCAGAGCAGAAGAAACGACAAAACCAGGACCAGCGTCGGAAAATCCAAAGGATTAATCACACTCGCCTCGCATCACACCCCCAGCACCGTACCGAAGGACATCCAGCTAAGGCTGCGTCTTCACCGCTCTCCCAAAAAAACCAAACAACAGATGCAGCACAGCCAGCGCCAGCGCTCCAAGAAACGCCGCCCCAAACGTCGTCACCGCGAATCCCGGCACCAGCTTGCTCGAAAACCACAGAATCACCGCATTGATCACCAGGAAAAACAGCCCAAACGACAGGATCCCCAGCGGCAGCGTAATGATCTTCAGAAACAGCCCCAGCGTCGCATTCAACAACCCGATCACCACGACCGCAATGAAAGCCGACACGACATTACTTACCTCAAACCCTTGCACGAAATGCGAAACAACCAGCAGAGCCAGGGCATTCAAAACCCAATGCAGAAGCAAACGCAGCATAGCCGTCCCTCTTAATCACTTGAACTATTAAAATTGAAGATCATGAATTGGCGGCGATCCCTCCGCCCCACGAGCATACCCCAACCTGCGCCCGAAGGTATTCTCCCCTCTTTCGGCGAACCGTCCAGGTATCACTTCGCCCCACCATGGTCATAGCTGATCACCCGCGAAATCTTCCACGCTCCATTCTTGTACTGCCAAAGCTGGACGAACTTGGCCTCGCCCACATCACTGTCTCCCGGATGGCGGAACCGATGCAGCCCAATCTCGACCGCGCCGTATCCATGCAGCGGATACACCTCCAGCGACCCCGGTATCAGCTCCCGTGTCACCTTTCCGCAGATGTTCTTTTTGATCGCGTCCAGAAACGGCTGCTTGCCAACCGCCAGCCCCGTCTTGTCATGGTAAAACTCCAGATCATCGGTAACCAGTGTTCCCAGCTTCTCGATATTGCATGTGTTGTAAGCATCGAACAGTTGCTTGTCCAGCGCCGTAATCGTCTGCGTCAGCTCCTCCTGGCTCTTGATACTGTCAAGCGATGGAACCGCCTGAGCATCGGCCGGAACAAACGCACCTGACACCAAAACGAGCAACAGCAAAGCACAAAACTTCTTCATCGACGTCCACCTCTCCTGAATGCGCACACCTCCCGCAGTACGCAACCACGAAGCAGAATGTTCGCCCAAATCTGCAATGACGACTCTCCGTCACCGCTTCTTCTTCGACACACCCTCAAAAAGAGAAGGCTCTCGAATGAGAGCCTTCCGTAGCGGAGCAAAACTAGTTACTCATCGTCTTCATCAGTTGAGAATCGCATGACGCGGGTTCCCCAGTTTCCCAGAGCACCGCGAGTGGAGTTGCAGGTGCCAAACGGAGAAGACAGCCGATATTCCGTGAGGCTGCAGCTTTGCCCGATATACTCCTGAGCAGCAAAGATCTCGCTGCCAACAATCGCAGTGGCCCCATAGTCTCCCCACCGGGGGCGGGGCGGATCTCCTGCCTGTGCCTTGTATCCTGAAAAGCCGTCCTGTGCGCCGACTCCATGAGCCACAATATGGATGTCCCCTGCGCCGTGGGCCTGGTTGAGCTTGACATACGCAAGGCTCGGAAAGTCGTTCAGGCCGGTCAATGTAAACGAAAGTATCGCCTTGCCCTCACCGGTGACGCCAAAAGTGGGATAGGTGATATCCGCTTTGGGCGTGGCAACGTAACCTTGTTTGAGGACCTTGCCGCTCACTGCCGCATCAGTCGTCTTCGGCTTGATGATGAAGTAAGCGATACCGTCTGAACCGAAAGTCGTTCCATCGAAGGAAACGCCGGTCCCGAGAGAGCCCCATACTTTTCCGTCCACGAAATAGACTTGGCTCATTCGGGAATCATTGCCGTCCAGCGGACTGATCACTTCGGTGAATGGATCAGCGACCCCAATCAGCAACGGAGCGCACGTCGGATCGTTGAGGCATTGTCCTTGAGGCCAGTCGATGTTTCCACCGCCCGGCTTCTTGCCAACACCATTGGTGCCAACTCCGGGCTGCCTTCCGGGGCTTGGATCGCTGTAGCGTTCCGTCGCAACGGCGTTGTTGAGCAGAATTGGAGCTTTCTTGCGTGAAAGGTTGTCAGTGTCTGTCAACGCCCACAACTGCACCTGCGAATCGACGCCGGTGTCGGTGAAGACAGCCGTGGAACTGAGAAAATACTCCGTACCGCCGCCCTCATCTTCGCTTGTGCCGGGGGAAATCGCTGGAATGACCGCAAAGCCGGGAAGACCAGTAGGTGATAAAAAGTTCACATCACCGGTGTTGTACTGAAAGATTGGGATGCTGGCAGCCTTTGCGGCCAGCGCGTCTTTGGAAATCGCATATATCTGCGCACCGATGAAGCCGGGCCCAAATAGACTGAATTCGTTCGTAGTGAGATAGATGCCATTGGAGTCCGCGCCAAGGTGTGGAAAGTCGCCCAGGCAAGGGCCCGTCGTCCCTTTTTTCGGATCCAGTATGCACCCGTGGTTCGGTGTTCCGTCGGTTCCATCGTCCTGCACGGGAATGCGATAGATGGTCCACTCCCCTAGCGGGTTGGGTGTCTTGCTCACGGCCAGATCCAGGTGGTTCTTACCGCTTAAGGCCTGACTGGTTGGTACTGCGCGATCAAGAGTAAGCACCACATGAAACCAACGCTGTGTGTCGCCGTCGAAGTAGCAACTTGGATCCGTAATTTCAGGGCCAAAAGTGATCGGATGCGCGGTGCGATTGATCTCAGCAGGGTAGCCATAGAACGTGTTCAGGTCGACGACACCGATGAGTGGATTGCCCTTTGTATCGAAGATGCGCAAAACATCATTCACAGACTCGAGAACGAATCCATTCCCCGCGCAAAGACCCTGGTCCGGTGGCTCGACCGAGAACTGATTTCCATTGTTGGCAAAGCGCTGATCATGGAAGTTGAGACCATCAAAGTTAGCTTTCACTGCATCGTGGTCTTCCCGTTCCCGCCTGTCTTCTGCGCGATCACCATGACCATGCCGCCCTTCTCCCATCTTACGATTCAAGGACGTAAATCCGACTGCTTTGTTGCCGGCGTCGTGATCGCCGCCTAATGCAGTGTCGATTTCAAATTGCCCATTGGCGTTTGATCCCAGCGATGCTGCTTGCGGAGTGGTTGTGCCGCCACTCGCAATCAGTCGTGACTGTGAGTGTGCGGTAAGGGTGGGAAGGCAGAAAAGAAGACTGAAAGCGATGGTTCGAAACCCAAAGTTAAGCTTCATGTGCGTAGTACCTCCGGAGTGTTGTGGCGATCTTCACGCCTTAACCAAGTGCTATCGGGAATTGCGAATCACATTTCCTCTGCCAAAGGAGCGTGTCAACAAGTCCCCCGACCGTTCTGTGATGACTCGCGTTGAAAATCGAAACGACGGAAACCTCATCATCCGCCAAGCTTAAGCAGGACCGTATGCCGGCAGAGCAGGAACCACAGCCGTAGTCAATGCAGCAAAACGCATGTGTGCCTCCAGAAAAGCGTTGTCTATCGATGGAGAGGATTTGCCCAGCCACGCAGGCCCGCAGCGACGGGGAGTGGGGCAGACTATAGACCAACCTGGGCGACAAGTACAAGCACAATTTCTTAGCCTTGGTCCAAGCCCACTCAATCGCGCCCCTCCCGGAGTCTCCCGGCACCGGACATACCGAGACTGCGCACAATTTCACTCAGCGCCCCACGCTGCTTGAACATTTAGACTAGAAACCGTCCATGAACATCCTCACAATCTGGCTCCGCCATTACCTGCCCACCCTCACCGTCACCGATCGGCAGCTCGCCGACGACCTCACCCTCCGCGGCATCGCCGTCGAAGGCGTCCACTCCCTTGGCCCCCACAACGGCCACCTCTTCGAGATGGACATCACCACCAACCGCGTCGACGCCATGAACCACTACGGCATCGCGCGCGAGGCCGCCACCATCTACAACCTCCCCCTCTCTCCCCTCATCAACGATGCGTCCTCCCTTACCAACGCTGCGTCATCCCGACCGAAGCCGGAAGCGGAGCGGAGGGACGCCGGCATTTCGCTCGAATCAGCACCACCCTCAACCGCGCCCACATTCCCCGTCGCCATCGAAGCCCCAACCCTCTGCGGCCGCTTCACCGCCCAGGTCCTCCGCAACATCACTATCGCGCCCAGCACCGGCCAGGTCGCCGAATACTTCAACCTCCTCGGCCAGAAACAAATCTCCAACGCAGTCGACGCCAGCAACTTCGTCCTCCTCGGCATGGGCCATCCCACTCACGCCTTCGACCTCGACAAACTCGAAGGCGGCATCGTCGTCCGTCTCGCGCATCAAGGCGAAAAGTTGAAGTTATTGGACGGCACCGAGCGCACCCTCGAACCCGACGACCTCGTAGTAGCCGACCAGAAAAAAGCCGTCGGCCTCGCTGGAGTCATGGGCGGCTGGGACACCATGATCACCGCCGAAACCAGGAACATCCTCGTCGAAGCCGCCTGGTTCGACCCCGTCAGCATCCGCCGCTCCTCCCGCCGCCACGGCCTCCACACCGACGCCTCACACCGCTTCGAACGCGGCGCCGACTTCAACGCCGCCCCCATCGCCAACGCCCTCGTCTCCAGCCTCATCCTTCAACATGGAGGCCACGCCGAAGGCGAACTCATCGATGTCGTCATCCCCCAGGTCGCCGCCCGCACCGCATCGCGCCCCCCCATCCAGCTCTCCGTCCAACAAGTCCAGCGCCACCTCGGCGCCACCCTCGACGACACCCCCGGCCACTCCGCCCTCACCTCCGAGCTGATCCACCAATACCTGACCGCCCTCGGCTGCACCCTCACTGCCGTCTCCGATTCGTCTTCTGGATTAGCAGCAGGCTTCACCCCCCTGAACAATGATCCCAGCAAAAAGGGCTTTAGCCTCGGGCCTTCCTCAACGTCCGACGCCACCTTCTCGGTCCAACTCCCCTCCTGGCGTCTCGACCTCGAGCGCGAGATCGATCTCATCGAAGAAGTCGCCCGAGTCTACGGCTACAACCGCTTCGCCAACACCCTCCCCACTCCACTCCCCGTCCTCGCCCACCCAACAGCAGCAAAAGAAGCCGCCGTCCGCACCCGCCTCCTCGCTCTCGGCTACAGCGAATCCATCTCCAGCACCTTCGCCTCCCACCAAGACGCCGCCGTCTTCTACGAGCCGAATCGGGTGCCCCATGTTCGCGACAGTCCTATCGTCGCTAACGTGGGAATTCGCATTCCGTCACAAACCGTCGCCATGGAAAACCCCCTCTCCGAAGAGGCCAGTCTCCTCCGCCCCTCGCTAATCCCCGGCATGCTGAACATGCTCGCTCACAACCTCAATCGAGACGTAAAAGACGTACGCCTCTTCGAGCAGGGTCAGATCTTCACCGCCACGGTCTTCGCCGACAGCGCCATCATCAACGCCGTCCACGAATCCCCCCAGCTCTCCCTCGGCCTCACCGGCAGCCCCACCACAACCGATCGGTACACCGCGCAGGCCCCCCTCTTCTTCGAACTCAAGGGCGCCATCGAATCGATCCTCTCCCTCTTCACCCCGCCCGGCAGCCCCGCGGCCCTCACGTTTTCGCCCGAAGCTCCCGCCTGGCTCGAGCCCGGCCGCGCCGCTACCGCCCTCCTGAACAACGAACCCATAGCCCACTTCGGCGAACTCGCCCACACCCAGCGCGACGCCCGCAAGCTCCGCCAGCCCGTCTACCTGGCCCAACTCGACCTGGCCAAGCTCTACGAGCTCCCCCTCAAAAAAGTCACTGCCCACGACCTCTCCCGCTTTCAGGCCGTCGAGCGCGACTTCTCCTTCGTCTTCCCCGACGCCATCCAATGGCACACCATCGCCTCTGCCCTCCACGCCCTCGCCATCCACGAACTCCAGAGCCTCAAACCCATCGAAGTCTGGCGAGACACCAAAAAATATCCCGGCGTCTACTCCCTCCTCCTCCGCAC
>JAOAPF010000318.1 GCA_025462755.1 Edaphobacter sp. | reverse complement strand
TCGATCTGGGTGACGCCGGTGTTGGCGGGGAGGCGGTTTTCTTTGAGGGCGAGGACCGTAGCGAGAGCTTCGAGGGCTCCGCTTGCTCCGATGGAGTGACCATGGAGGGATTTGGTGGAGCTGACGGGGATTTGGCAGGCGCGGGGGCCGAAGACCTGATGGATGGCGGCGGCTTCTGTGGTGTCGTTGGCCTGGGTGCCGGTGCCGTGGGCGCTGATGTAACCGACTTCGTCGGGTGTGGCGTTGGCGTCAGCTATAGCCTGGCGCATGGCAGAGGCGGCTCCGTCAGCGAGGGGCTGGGTGATGTGGCCAGCGTCGGCGGAGAAGCCGAAGCCTACGATCTCGGCGTAGATGGGCGCGTTGCGCGCCTGGGCGGAGGCGAGGGTTTCGAGCGTGAGCATGGCGGCGCCTTCGCCGATGGTCATGCCGTCGCGGTCGGCGGAGAAGGGGCGGCATTGGGTGGGGGAGACGACGCGCATGGAGTCCCAGGCGCGCAGGAAGCCGAAGGTCAAAGGGGCTTCGTGGCCGCCGGTGATGGCGGCGTCGACCATTCCGCTGCGAATCATCTGGAAGGCGAGACCGATGGCGTGGGTGCCGGAGGAGCAGGCGGTCGAGATATTGAGCGTGGGGCCGGTGATCTTTTGTTCGATGGAGATGTTGCTGGCTCCGGCGGAGGCCATGGTGCGGATGACGGTGAGGGGATGAACGCGGGCGTCGCGGCCGTAGAGTTTGATGGTCTCGGTCTCTTCGGACTGACGGCCTCCGCAGGCGCAGCCTACGATGATGGCAATTTTTTCCGGGGCGTAGTGGGTGTTGATTTGGGATTCGAGGGCGGCCTGGCGGGCGGCGACGATGGCGAACTGCGTGGTGCGGTCGGTGGCGAGGGTGATGCCGGAGTCGAGGTGTTCGCGGGGATCGAAGTTTTTTACGGCGGCGGATTGGGTGAAGCGGAGGCCCTGGGTTTTGTCGTTCGCTTCCCGGGCGGGTGCTTCGGGGTAGGGCGGGAAGGGAGCGATGCCAGTGGTCCCGTTGAAGAGGGCGGTGCGGAAGTCCGCTACGGAGTTGCCGATGGGGGTGATGCAGCCCAGACCGGTGACGACGACTCGATTCAATGCTGTTCCCCTTGAGGTGATATCGCTTCGATTGTAGAGTCCATAGGACGGGCTGATGATTGGCGATTATCGTATTGAGGGAAGGGTACCCCCCCCCATTGCCCGGTGATAAATATCCTGTAATCAGCAACTTACGAGGTGTTGATGTTTGTAAAATCGTCATAACAAAGAGGTTATCGCTAAATTTGTGCAAATAAACGAGTTAGCCCCGGAGGGCTGGTTAGATCCCTGCGGGGCTTGCTTGTTTTTCTCCACTGTTTTAAGTATAGCTAATCAGTTGAAACTAAAATGCCAACTCGATTTCCTTTTGTTTGTGTGATTTAGGTCGTTTTAGGGCTTGACATGCGATTTTCGGGCGGAAAACGATGAAAAATAAATTGGGGCGATCGTAAGGGCATTGGAATGAGTCGTTTCGGGGAGAGCTCCGGTAGAGAAGCGGATTTCTCCGCTGCGCTGATCACAAACTGCGTGAGCAGCTTCGGTCGAAATGAAGATTCTTTGGTTGGGGTCAAGAGAACAGGCAACGAGAACAGGCAACGGCACGCGCGACAGCAGATCCCTACGGGATGACAACAAGAAAGGCAACGACAAGGTAAAGGCAACCACGAAAGCAGATCCTCCGCCTGCGGCGAAGGATGACAACTGAAAAGCAAGGCAACAGCAAAGGCAACAGCAACAGCAGCAACTGCAACAGCAACTGCAACGACGCGCGGCGGCGACGGCAATCGGAACTGCAACAGTTTGTTGCAGGGGCGGCTAGTTTGAGGGGGTGGCGATGGCGGTGGGAGATTTCGCGGCCTGGAGTTTGGTGACGCCGTCGACCATGTCGCCTACGGTTCTGATGCTGCCGAGGGCTTCGTCGGGGATGTCGATGTTGAAGGCCTCTTCGACCTCGAACGAGATGTTGATCTTGTCGAGGGAGTCGATGTTTAGCTCTTCGAAGGTGCTGGCAAGCGTGATGGTATCCGGAGGGATGCCCTTCGACTTGGCGATGATGTCGATACAGCGGCTGGCGATGTGGTTCATGATGTTCCAACTTCCTTGTTGGGAGTTAGCCTCAACTTACAGGGATGCGCGTGCCGATGTAAAGAGTGGCGAGCCTGGTCGTGCACGAGCTTAGCCGGTAAGAACGTGGAGGCTCTCCATGCTGACGGATTGGAATGGGGAGTAGCCGATGTGCATTTGAAGAAGGCGCTCGAAGAGCCAGGGAGTGCGCTGGAAGGTGCGGAGGACCGTGTCGCGAAGACGCGGCGAGCGATCCATCAGGAGCAGGCTGCGTGACATGAGAGTGGGAAGGCGCTGGATGCGGCGGTGCGCCTGTTGGTAGAGTGCGAGATCGTTGGCGCGGAGGGCGAGGGACAACGCTGCGGCCTGGCGGAAGCAGAGGGCCATGCCTTCGCCGGTAACGGCATCGACGGATCCTGAGGCGTCGCCGATGAGGGCGATGTTGGCCTTGGTTACGCGGCGGAGCTTGCGGCCGAGGGTGATGGAGCCTCGTGCAGGGCCGTTGGGTTGGGACGCGGCGAGGTGATGGCGCAGGGCGGGGAAGTGACTGAGGGCGGCCTCGGAGCTGGGGAATTTTTTGTTCGCTATGAAGGCGACGCAGACTTCGTTAGAGGAGTTTGGGGTGACGTAGGCCTGGCCGTGGTTGCTCCAGTAGACCTCGACGAAGTCCGTCCATGGGGCGATGGTGTAGTGCTGGCGGAGGCCGATGCGGCGGGAGTGGATGGACGCTTCGGTGAGGCCGGCCCAGGTGGCGACGCGGGAGCAGGGACCGTCGGCGCCGATGAGGTAGCGAGTGCGGAGGGTTTGACGATTGCTGTGGACGACGGTGCCTTCGGCTGTGGGCGCGATGCTCTGGACGGAGTTCTCCCAATGGAAGCGGACGCCGAGACTGGCGGCGCGGTCGAGGAGGATCTGGTGGAGGACGGTGCGGCGGATGCCTCGTCCGGGAGCCTGGGGGAACGCGGCCTCGGTGGTGAGGGGATTGGGAGAGGTCTGATCGCCCAGGAAACGGATGCCGCGCAGGCGATGATTTTCGGTTGTGCTCAGGATTTGATCGAGATTGGTGACGCCGATGGCTGCGAGGGCTTCGAGGGAGTCGGGCATGAGGCCCTCGCCGCACGCTTTATCGATGGGGGGCTTCATGGCGTCGATGACTTCGACGTGAAGACCCTGACGGGCGGCGGCGATGGCAGAGGCTAGTCCGGCTGGGCCTCCGCCGACGATCAGGACATCGCTAGCGGACCTGCCAAGGTTCATCTCCGCCTGCCGTTCTTACCACTTGAGCAGGACAAGCTCTGAACAGAAGGCGGGGCCCATCGCGGCGAGGATGCTGTAGGTGCCGGGTTTGCCGGGAGAGTTGACGAGGACGTCTTCGAGGACGGCGAGAACGGAGGCTGCGGAGAGATTGCCGACTTCACGCAGACTGCGCCAGGAGGGTTCGAGTGCGTTAGGGGGGAGGTTGAGGGTGTTTTCCATGGCTTCGAGGACCTTGGGGCCCCCGGAGTGGAAGATGTAGCTCGAGATGTCATCTAAGGTTAGACCGTTGTCGCAGAGAAAAGACTCCACGTTGCCCCTAAGGTGCTCGTTTACAACCTTGGGGACGTCGGGGGAGAGGACGATTTTGAAGCCCATGTCGCCGATGTCCCAGCCCATGATGTGTTGGGTATGTCTGTAGAACGTCGAGCGCGTGTCGAGGATCTGTGGACCGGCGCAGGGGCAGTTTTTTTTGCCGAGCGCGGTTTCGCTGCCCGCGACGATGACTGCGGCGGCGCCGTCGCCGAAGAGGCCGCAGGAGATCAGGTTGGCGATGGACTGGTCGTTGTCCTGCCAGGTGAGGGAACAGAGTTCTACGGAGAGAAGGAGTGCGTACTGGTTGGGGAAGGCGCGGACGTAGTCGGAGGCGCGCGAGATGCCGGCGGCTCCGGCGACGCAGCCCAGGCCGAAGATGGGTGTGCGCTTGACGGAGGTGGGGAAGGGCATCAGGTTGATGAGGCGGGCGTCGATGGTGGGGCTGGCGATGCCGGTGACGGAGGCGAAGAAGAAGGCGGAGATGTCGGCGGGCGTGAGGCCGACGCGTGCGAGGGCGGAGGTGATGGCTTTTTCGCCGAGCTCGACTGCCGCGACGATCCATGCGTTGTTGGTGGGGCCGAAGCCGGAGAGGTTTTCGTAGACATCGAGGGGAAAGACGAGATGGCGGAAGTCGACGCCGCAGTTGACGAAGAGACGATTGATGAGCCGGGGCTCTTCCATCCTGTCCTGCCAGCGGGCCGTGAGTGCTTCTGCGATTGCTGCCTGAGAGTAGCGATGTGGAGGATAAGCCGTGCCGACGGACGCAATACGCATGCTGATGAGAACCCTTAAAGTGCCTTGCCTTGATGTTGAGCTACGTTGCAGCGATGGAAGAGCCAGTCAGAGACTATTCGTTGTTGCTCGGGTGGCTGGACGTTGATGGCTTAAAGGTACACGGTGTGGGGAGTTGCGTGTTGGACTTTCAGACACCGACGTGCGCCATTTGTGGTGCAGAGTCAGTGAAGCCGGGCGATCTGGCGCTGGTAGAGGGTGTTTTGGGGGAACTCCTTGGACAGGCTGATGAGGATTTCTTTGCCTTGCTGGGTGCGGCCGTCGCGAAGCTCACCGACGGCGAGCATCAGGCGCGCGAAAGGGGCGAGGTAGTGGCCCTGTTCGGCAGTGAGTTTGAGGAGGCGGACGCCTTCAGTCTTGTTGGTGCCGGCTCCGGCCATACCGAGGATCCAACGGATGGGGGCAGGCTTGAGGCTGAGCATGTAGTTCTCAATGCCGACGGCGAGGTTGGCGTCGTAGAGGGTGGGGTTGTTGGCGAGGGCCTGTTTGGCGTATTTGCTGGCTAACTCGCTGAATTTATAGGCGCCGTACTCGTGGCGTTCGATAAGGGAAGCCCAATCGGCCTGCATGCCGGACGTGACCGCCTTGCAATAGAAGGCGTTGGCGTCTTTGGGATTGCGCTGGAGGGCGGCGTCAGCGAGGCGTTCGGCCTGGGCGACGCGATCGCTGAAGCCCTTTTTGCGGGCGGGGTCGACGGCAGGGCGCTGCCGGGATTCGAAGCGGTTGTCGTCGGCGAAGAGCTCGATGTCGAGAACGCCGAGGTGGTCGAATTCGGTGAAGATGTAGGCGGCAGCATCGGAGGCGGGGCCGAGGCAGTCTTCGGGATGGGCGGTCGTCCACTGCTGGAAGTGGGCGTGGGCCGAGGCGAAGTCCAGATTGTAGAGAGCGTAGTAGCCGTCATTGAGCGGGGTGCCGGTCAGCGGAGCCGCGAATGCAGAGCTGGGAGCCAAAAATAGAGGGCTGCTGAGAGCAAGAACGAGGGAGAACGCGAAAAGGCGGGATGCAGGGGAGGTTGGGCGGAAACGGGATTGCGGCGGGAGGGACGGTGTAGATACGGCGATCACTCTATTCTTTTTACCTCATCTGCAATAGGACGTGTTTCTGCGGGGCGTCGGCGGGGATTTTCGCGGCATTCAATTCTCATGCGGGTGTTTTGGGGAAATGGGCTGAGCACCTTTCAGAAGAGATTGTTTCTAACGAAGTTTCGGCGCTGTGGCCTGACGCTTTGCTGTGTTCAAAATAATGCGAATGGCCATCTTTTTTCAACATGGTATGCAGTTCGTTGCATGTAATCAAAATCGGGAGCTGCTAAGTGGTTGATATGGAAGCAATTTAGGTTTGGCCTTCCGGGTGCATTCTTTCTGATCGCTCCCGTAGTTTATGGATCATGATCTTGAAAACAGGAATGATCCTGCATTATCAGTACCCGCCCCGATTGAGGGGTTAAAGCATTGGAACCCGCTTTATGCGGAAAACTTGGAGGAACTAATGAAGTTACACTTGAAAATTTCTGCCTTGGCGGCGGCTCTGGTGCTTTCGACCACGTTCGCGTCAGCAGATACGGTAAACCTTTTGAGCAACAGCAGCACGGTAAAGTACGCAGGATATGATTCCGTCATCCACGACGTGAATAATCCCCAACCAGGACTGAACGCTGCCACTTTCAACATCGGTACCGGTGGCATCTGGACTGCTCCGATTGGAGGTTCGAGCTGGGTATCGTTTGATCCGAACTCGGGTCCTGGCGGCGGTAGCGTCGATCCGAATGGTACCTATACGTACTTCACCAGCTTTACGATGGCCGCAGGGGACACCAATTTCACAGGTTCGCTGACCCTGATGGCGGATGACACCACGAACGTGTGGTTGAATGGCCACGAAGTGCTGCATGACGGCGTCATCGGTAGCGATGTAAAATGCTCGGACAACACACCTAACTGCATAACCCCCTTCACATTCGACCTCGCGGCGGGCGGTTGGTTGCAGGCTGGCGTCAACACCCTGGCGTTCAATGTCGAACAGACCGGGTTGGCTAGCCAAGGATTGGACTTTGCCGGCACGGTTACGGGAAGTACAGTACCTGAGCCGAGCACGCTGCTTTTGCTTGGTACGGGTCTGATGGGCTCTGCCGGCGCTTTGTTCCGCCGGATGCGCGCTTAGTTTCGTTCTGACGTCCTGGCAGGCTGCCGGGAGCGGTCCTACTGGGACGTCAGAAATTTCCTGGGTCGCCAGATTTTTCTGGCGACCTTTTTATTTTTGACTATGCATTTTCTTTCCTCCATTGTGCAATTCTTTTCCACTCCCTCGGGTTGTGTCATTGATAAGTGTATGAATCGCAAGATGTTCGCGTTTGGCTGTCAAGCTGCTTTTCATGGTCAGTATCAATGCTCAACCATGAAATGTCCTGCATATTGGATGGGCTAACGCCAGACACTGAGTGGGCTCTCATGCATGCACCCGTACCAGAGGCAATTAGAAATGCCGCTCTTATGCGGAAAACTTAGGAGGAATTATGAAGATTTGCTCGAAACTTTCTGCCTTGGGAGCGGTGTTGGTGCTTACGACCGCTTTCGCGTCTGCTGACACCATATATCTGGCTAGTTATGGCCAGCTTAATGGTAGCGGCGGCAACAACAATGCTCCGCTGGGCGTGATTGCGCCTCCGGTATTTGCGGTCCCCAACGGATTTCTGAACTTGATCCCGGTCCTGCCTCCTTCGGGCGAAACTACAAACCTCACCGTCTCCAACAACAATGTGTGGAGCACGCCTATCTTCAACGCGCTGGGAACTTCGAGCTGGGTCTCCTACGACCAGACCGGACCGGAGTCGAACCCGTTCGTCAGCACGCCCAACGGGAATTACTTTTTCTCCACCGCGTTTGATCTTGGAGTAACGTCTACTCCTGGCGATGCGAACGGTTCCATCGCAGTCATGGCTGACGACACGGTTATCGTATTTTTGAACGGTCATCAGTTGAACACGGCGACGGGGGGACCTGGCGATACGTTTTCCCACTGCTCGGACGGAACGCCTAACTGCGCGGTTCCGACGTTGGTCAACCTGAACTCGAACTACTTCGTCAGCGGCTTCAATACCCTGACGTTCCAAGTGACTCAGGGTATGGATCACCAGTTCGGTGTCGACTTCGCCGGGTCGGTGAATCCGGTTCCGGAGCCCAGCTCATTGTTCCTTCTGGGAACGGGCCTGATCGGCTCTGCAGGTGCGTTGCTTCGCCGGATGCGCTCTAACTAACGATTCGGCTTCATGGCAGGCTGCCAGGACGGCCTGCCGTGGAGTCGGAGACTGCATAGCCGCCAGGTTTCTGGCGGCTATTTTTTCGGGTCAGCCTTTGAGGCTGGCGACCTCTTTTTTCTGCTTTTCTTCGAGGTACCATGCCACGGTCTTTTGCAGCCCTTCGTGAAAGAGGGCTTTCGGCTGATAGCCGAGCTCCGTGGTGGCGCGGGTGATGTCAG
>JAOAPF010000305.1 GCA_025462755.1 Edaphobacter sp. | reverse complement strand
TTGGCGGACTTATCGTCGACAGCAAGGGAAACCTGTTCCTGGCCGATCAGATAAATAACCGCATCGTCAAATTCAGCCCGCCCAATGGCTGGACTGTTTTTGCTGGGAACGGGACGGCCGGAAACGCAGACGGAATCGGTACCGCCGCGACGCTCACATTAAACCCTGCGATTTAGGAATCGACGCAAACGACAATCTCTATGTGGCAAGTCCAGGCATATTCGGAAAAATCGCTGCGAATGGAACTGTGCCTGAACCGGATCCATGGCGGGTGGTGGGTTATCTGCTCGCTGGACTTTATCTGCCACTGGCTGATTCCCTTTGTCCTGCTGCTGTCGCGGGATCTGAAACGGAACAAGCAGAAGATGATCTGGCTGACGTGTTTCATGATCTTTGCCCGGTGCCTGGATATGTTCTGGCTGATAGAGCCGAACTTCAAGGATGCCGCAGGGAATCTGCATCTTGCCGGCAATGTTGGAATTCTTGCCTATATTACCGTGCCGGTGGCTGTGATCTCGCTGTGGGCCGCCTACTATATGACGCAGTTGCAGGCGCGTCCGTTGATTAATGTGAACGATCCTCACGTTGAGGAGATGCTGGAGCCTGAACATGCCCACTAACGACCATGATTTGAACCAGCCTGGAGCGCATGACCTTCATGTGCGCGACGACGATCATCCGGGGTATGAGGTCACAGACGTCAACGCCGGGGGTGTCGCTGTGTTCCTGGCGGGGCTGTTTGGCTCGGTGTTTATCTTCTTCCTGCTCTGCTATGGGTTGGGCGTGCTCATCAATAACGGGATCAAGAAAGAGGATGGGCCGACAACGAAGTGGAATCGGTTGAGTGCGCTTGCGGGGGCGGATGCGTTTCGGGGCGATGGTAAGACAAAACCCAAGCGGGATGACCTGGCGAGCAATCCGGAGATGCAGCAGCGGGAGTTTCAGCAGATGACGTCGACCTTCCCGGAGCCTCGGCTGGATATCGACGACGGCGCCCAGGCTACGGCGGACCTGCATGCTCGCGAAGACCTTCTGCTGAATAATTACAGTGCTGCTCCCGGGGTGGGCGGAACGATTCGGATTCCGATCTCGCGCGCCATGGAGATTATTGCGCAGCGCGGATTGCCGGTGATCGCGCAGTCGGGGAGTACGGCTGTCGAGATGGCCGGGGATGAAAAGCCTACGGTTCAGGCTCCGCTGACAACGGGCTTTGCTCGTACGGGATATGAGCTTGAGACGATCGAGGCCCGGGAGCAAAAGATGAACTATGGCAAGGCTGTGGGCGAGAATAAGGCGGAACTTGCTCCGGTGAAGTAACTGCAGGTTGAAGTGGATTTAAGATGAGAGAAGAGACGGAATGAAGGACAGGCGGACAATACGAGGCGGTTGGCAGGCGGCGATTCTTGGCTGCGCCCTGCTGAGTGTGCCTGTGTTCGCGCAGGTCTCGAGCTACGGGGATAAGGAGAACGGTGAGAATGCCGGGGACCAGTTGCCGCAGGTGCTGCAGAAGGTTGGGGTGGCGCAGCATCTGAACCAGCAGTTGCCGCTTAGTGCGTCCTTCGTGGATGAGAGCGGCAAGCCGGTGAAGCTGGGGGATTATTTCGGGAAGCGGCCTGCGATTCTGGCACTCGTGTACTACACGTGTCCGATGCTTTGTTCGGAAGAGATGAATGGGCTGACGAGCTCGCTCGAGATGGTGAAGCTAACGCCGGGGAAGGACTTCGATGTGGTGATCGTCAGCATCGACCCCAGCGATTCGCCGGAGCAGGCTGCGAAGTCGAAGGCTTTGTACGTGAAGCGCTATGGACGTCCGGAGACGGCGGCCGGGTGGCACTTCCTGACGGGACAGCGGCCGGCGATCGACGCGGTGACGAATGCGGCTGGATTCGGATACGTTCGAGTTCCGGGGCCGGACGGCAAGCTTTCGCAGTTCGCGCATGCCAGCTCGATCGAGATTGTTACGCCGGAGGGCAAGCTTGCGCAGTACTACCTTGGAGTGGAGTATTCGCCGAAGGACATGCTGCTGGGATTGATCGAAGCGTCCGGCAACAAGATTGGTTCCCCTGTCGCGAATATCCTGACCTATTGCTATCACTACGATCCGCAGAAGAATAAACACTCGCTGATAGTTGCGCGTGTGGTGCAGGTTGGCGGGATGATCACGGTGGCAGGACTTGGTGGATTCATGTTTCTGATGTTTCGGAGAGACGTCAACGTTGCGCGCGAACACGACCTGACTAAGAAAGAAACGGATAAAGGGTAACGATGCATATCAGTCCAGTCCTGTGGCAATTTTTGGTGAAGTGGCTCAACGCTTCGGCGCTCTTTCCGCGCGAGGCGTCGACCATCGCGCCGTACGCTGACGCGCTTTACTTTTTCCTGCTGCTGATCACGGTGATTGGCTTAGTCCTGGTGGGCTGCCTGGTCTTTGGGTTTTCGATCCGCTATCGCAAGGAGAAGCACCCGGTCGCGGTCCAGGTGGAGGGGTCTACCCTGCTTGAGGCTACGTGGACGATTATTCCGCTGGCTCTCTTTTTGATCGTGTTTGTCTGGGGCGCGCTGCTGTACTTCCGGATCTACAATCCTCCGACCAACGCGATGAATATCTACATCGTTGGCAAGCAATGGATGTGGAAGGCGGAGCATCCTGGCGGACAACATGAGATCAACGCGCTTCATGTACCCACGGGCCGCAATGTTCAGCTGACGATGATCTCGCAGGATGTCTTCCACAGCTTCTCGATTCCGGATTTTCGGGTGAAGCGCGAGGTAATCCCAGGCCGCTACTCGACGGTGTGGTTTAACGCGACGACTCCGGGAACGTACCACCTCTTCTGCACCCAGTACTGCGGGACCAACCACTCAGTGATGGTTGGTGAAGTGACGGCGCTGAGTCCGGATGACTACCAAAAGTGGACGCAGGAGTCCACGAGCGGTATGTCGCTAGCGCAGAATGGGGAGAGGCTGTTCGCGAGCATGGGGTGCAATTCGTGCCACTCGGGAACCGCGGCGGCTCGCGGGCCGAACCTTGCGGGCGTGTATGGGTCGAAGCTGCAGCTTGCGAATGGCTCGCAGGTTCTGGTCAATGACGCTTATCTGCGCGATGCGATTCTGAATCCGTCGCAGCACATTACGGCGGGATATGCGCCGATTATGCCGACGTATCAGGGGCAGATCAGTGAGGACGGCCTGATCGACCTGGTGGAATTCATCAAAACTATGCAAACCAATTATCGTGTGCAGCAGACGCTGACCACGTCGGATTCGAACCAAGCGGCGCCAACAACGCCAGGGGTGGTGAAGCCATGAGTGCAACACATACAATCCTCAATCTGCCAGATCAGCGGACAGCGACGCTGCCGAAGCGGACCTATCTCAACAACGAGGACGGGCTGCTCAGCTGGCTGTTTACCGGGGACCACAAGCGCATTGCGATCCTGTATCTGATCTCGATCACATTTTTCTTCTTTATCGGAGGGGCGTTCGCCGGTCTGATCCGGCTTGAGCTTCTGACGCCGCAGGGCGACCTGACCGCTTCGGACACATACAACAAGTTCTTTTCCATGCACGGAATCATCATGATCTTCCTCTTCCTGGTGCCGTCGGTGCCGGCGACGCTGGGGAATTTTCTGATACCGATCATGATTGGCACAAAGGATCTGGCGTTTCCTAAGGTCAATCTTCTGAGCTGGTACCTGTATTGGATTGGCGGCGTCTTTACGCTTGCAGCACTTGTGCTGGGTGGTGTGGATACCGGCTGGACGTTTACGACTCCGCTCTCGACGCACTACTTGAACACTCATGTCGTTACTGCGGCGGTGGGTGTGTTCATTATCGGCTTCTCGTCGATCTTCACCGGCTTGAACTTTATCGTTACGATTCATCGTATGCGTGCGCCGGGCATGACATGGTTCCGCATGCCGCTGTTCTGCTGGTCAAACTATGCTGCTTCGATCCTGATGGTGCTGGGTACGCCGGTTCTGGCTATCACGCTCGTCCTGGTCGCGCTTGAGCGCCTGGTGGGCATCGGCGTCTTCGATCCGACCAAAGGCGGAGATCCTCTTCTGTTCCAGCATCTCTTCTGGTTTTACTCGCATCCGGCGGTGTACATCATGATTCTGCCGGGTATGGGTGTGATCTCCGAAGTGATCAGTACGTTCAGCCGGAAGCGCGTGTTTGGCTATACCGCCGTGGCGTTCTCGTCGGTGGCGATTGCGCTGTTCGGCTTCTTCGTCTGGGCGCACCACATGTTCATCATGGGGGTTTCGAACTATTCCGCGCTGGTCTTCTCGTTGCTGACGATGCTGGTGGCGGTGCCTTCGGCGATCAAGATCTTCAACTGGGCGTTTACGCTGCAGAAGGGTTCGATCACCTTTGAGACGCCGATGCTCTACGCGTTCGGGTTTCTCGGGCTGTTCACGATCGGCGGCATGACGGGCGTTTTCCTGGGTGCGCTTGGGATGGACATTCATTTGACGGAGACGTATTTCATCGTCGCTCACTTCCACTTTGTGATGGTGGGTGGAATGTTGATGGCGTTTCTGGCCGGTATCCATTTCTGGTGGCCGAAGATGACGGGGCGGATGTATCCGGAGTCGCTGTCGAAGCTTGCCGCGGTTACGACCTTTATCGGATTCAACCTGACGTTCCTGCCGCAGTTCATTCTGGGGTATCTGGGGATGCCGCGGCGCTATCATGCGTATCCGCCTGAGTTCCAGGTGCTGAATGTGCTGTCGACGGCGGGAGCTACGGTGCTTGGCGTGGGGTATATGCTTCCGCTGCTGTATCTGGCGTGGTCGCTGAAGTACGGGGCCATTGCCGGCAACAATCCGTGGCAGGCGACGGGTCTGGAGTGGCAGATTCAATCGCCACCGCTAACTGAAAACTTTATCGAGATCCCGATCGTGGACCATGAGGCCTATGACTACGAGTGGCTCGAGCACAAGACCGCACACGAGGTGACGACCGTTGGATAATGCGACCGTAGCAACGCATCCCCATACGCATGAGACCGCGGTTGCGGCGGAGCATGAGCACGTGATGCTCCCGCAACACCGCCACCACTTCGAGACGCCGGAGCAGCAGCGCGAGGCCGGGACGTTCGGGATGTGGCTTTTTCTGCTGACCGAAATCATGTTCTTCGGCGGGCTGTTCTTCGCCTATCTGCTGTATCGCAATTGGTACAACCCTGCCTTCGTGGCGGCGTCGAATCAGCTGAGCATTCCGTTGGGCGCGGCGAATACGGCTATTCTCATCAGTTCCGGTTTTTTCATGGCGCTCGGTGTGTGGGCTGCAGAAGTCAAGAAAAAGAACCTTCTGGTCATCTTTCTCGTGCTTACGACTATCTTTGGACTCGCGTTCCTTGGCATTAAGTATGTTGAGTATAAGGAAAAGTTTGAGTTGCACCACGTTCCTGGTGCGAGCTTTGATGTCTCGCAATTTATCAATCCTCATGCGTATGGGTTGAAGGAACAGCCGCTCGCGCCGGACATGGCGCAGAAGACCCAGGTGTTCTTCTTCCTTTATTTTGCGATGACCGGGATGCACGCGCTCCACATGATCATCGGAATCGTTTTGCTCTTCTGGCTCACATGGAGGGCCCATCGAGGCGAGTTTAGTGCCGGTTACGTCGCGCCAATAGAAAATTTCGGGTTGTACTGGCACTTCGTCGATATTGTATGGCTCTTCCTGTTTCCTTTGCTCTACCTCATCAACCGACACCCCGTGTAGGTATGACCGCAGCCAGGAAATCTGGCTGGAAAGAGAAGATTATGACCGAATATCATGACCCGTCGAACATAGTGAACCCGGAGCATGCCGACCATCACATCGTGACGCCGGTAACCTATGCAATTGTCTTCGTTTCACTGCTTGTGGGGACTGCGATTACGGTGGCGGCGGCCTATGTCGATCTCGGAATCTTCAATCCTGTTGTTGCCCTTGGCATCGCCTGCACTAAGGCGGTGATCGTCATTCTGTTTTTTATGCACGTCAAGTATCAGTCGAAGCTGGTCAAGCTGACGGTTGGTGCGGGGTTCTTTACCTTTCTGGTATTGGTCACAATGACCCTGACCGACTACGTCAGCCGGGCGTGGGGCTTGTGGTCGTAGGATTGATTTTGATGAGACTGCGGCCTTCGGGCCGCATTTTTGTTGCTATAAAACTTCATCGATTCAGCCTCGTACACTGAGTCATGGGTCGGACGCAGGTTGATTTTTCCGAACAGCTTAGTAGATGGTCCGGCGATTCGCGGGTTACGGTGCGGCGAGCGGGAGTTCCCGATGCGAACGGACGATGCGTCGTCTACTGGATGCAGCGCGCGCAACGGGGTATCGAAAATCACGCGGTTGATCTGGCGGTAAAGATTGCGAATCTGTTAGGGCTGCCGCTGGTGGTTTACTTTGCGGGTATATCGAACTTTCCTCATGCTAATCTTCGGCACTATGTCTTTCTCAATCAGGGTCTGGTGGATGTCGAGGCGGATCTGGCAGCTCGAAATATCTCTTTTGTCATGCGGCGCGCTCCGCATGAGTCGCACGAACGTTTGCTGGCTGACGTGCATGCTGCATTTTTGATTGGGGATGAAAATCCTATGCGTGAGCCGGAGCGTTGGCGCAAGGATCTTGCGTCGCGGATCAAGATACCGTTTTGGACCGTCGATACGGATGTTGTTGTTCCATCGAAGCTGATGGAAAAAGCGCAGTATGGCGCGTACACGATTCGTCCCCGGCTCTATCGGCTTTTGCCCGAGTACCTGCATCCGTATGAGAATCTCCATGCCGAGCATGAATGGAAGAGACCGCGGGGATTTCATGCGGACTCGGTGCATGAGGATATGACGCAGGGCTGGAAGGATCTTGATCGCAGCGTCGGGCCCGTAGAAGCGTGGAAGGGCGGTACGCACGCGGGGCTCAAGCGGTTGAAGTTGTTTACGGAATCGCTCCTTCAAGATTATGACGGGCAGCGCAATCGTCCGGAGACGGATGGGACGTCCGGCATGTCACCCTATCTCCACTTCGGGCACGTGGGCCCTATTACGATAGCGCTTGCTGTAGAGGCCGCGGTGAAGGCAAATTCAAAGCTCAGGGTGACGCGGGATAGCTATTTCAATGAACTGATTGTCTGGCGCGAGCTCGCTATTAATTTTGTTCGCTATACACCGAAGTACGATTCGCCGGAGTGTGCCGATGCGTGGGCAAAGGCGACGATTGCAGAGCATGCCCGTGACGAACGGCAACCTTTGTACACGTTGGACCAACTTGAGAATGCGCGGACGTATGACGATCTTTGGAATGCTGGTCAGGTCCAGATGGTTAGGTACGGCTGGATGCACAACTACATGCGTATGTATTGGGCGAAGAAGATTTTGGAGTGGACTCCAAATGTTGCGACAGCGATGAAGTATGCGATCTATCTGAACGATAAGTATTTTCTCGATGGGCGCGATCCAAACGGCTATGCGGGGGTGGCGTGGGCGATCCTGGGTAAGTTCGACCGGGCGTGGGGAGAGCGGCCTGTGTTCGGGAAGATACGGTACATGTCGGGCGGGTCTACGGGTAAGAAGTTCAACTCCAAAAAGTACATCGAGTTGATGGGGCTTCTGCCGCAACAGGGATCGCTTCCTTAAGAGTTGACGCAGCCGTGATTGTGCAGACTTGAAATTTCCCTCGACGCCTTCGAGACCAGTAGCTTCTTATACAACTTTGGGTGATTGTGGCGCGCTTCAGCGGATGTTAGATTGAGGACGTCCGCACGGCCGATGGTTTGAAGATGGTCGTGCGTTGTTGAACACGCTGAGAGAGGCCGCAGAGTAACCCAACGACCAATCCAACGACGTGCATGAGAGTTTTCTCATCCCGTTCTGGAAATTTCCGTCGTTCTTCTCCCGCTCTAGCGTTGACTCGTCCGATGGCAGCTTGCAGCATCAAGGTTGGCTGTCTGCACTATTCGGATTCACGCTATGGGCCTGATTGCGTCTTCTCAACTCGCGCGCGCTGCACGTCTACTCCGCCGCGATGGCGCTTGTAACCGCATCCTTGCGATCATTCTTTGTCTTGGATTTGGCGAATCAGTTTTTGCTCTGGGTCAGTCGACGGCAATGCTTGAAGTTTTGGGCGATGCCAGTGATGCTCAATCGACCACCGTTCCTCTTTCCCAGACCGGCAGGACGCGGCGCTTTCTTGGAGGCCGTATCGTGGCAGATGTCGCCGCGGCACGGGCGATGGACGCTGCGCGTCAGCAACACGCGGCAATGCTGGCGCAGCAGGCTGCTTTGCCGCAACTTTCAAGCTTGAGTGTGCCATGGCAAGCAGTAGGTCCGAACCGTATTGCCAGTATTGCTTACGGCGATGTTACGGGCCGCGTTTCGGCGATTGCGATTGATCCGTCGGACACGACCGGGAATACGGTTTATCTCGGGACGACCGGGGGCGGGGTATGGAAGTCGACGAATGCGGCTGGGCCCGCCGCGAGCGCGAGCTTCGTTCCGTTGACGGATACGTTGCCAGTCTTTAGCGCAAATGCTGGAACGCCGGCTATTCCGTCGCTTAGCATTGGGGCGATCAGTGTTCAGTCGGGCGTTGTGCTGGCGGGTACGGGCGATCCGAATGACGCTTCCGACTCGTTCTATGGCAGCGGGATACTGCGATCTGCGGATGGCGGGCTCACCTGGACACTCATTCAGAATTCGCAGGATGGTGTGGCGAGCAATCATCTCTTCAGCGGGCTTGGTTTTGCCGGGTTTGCCTGGAGCAGCACGACGACTGGTACCGTGGTTGCCGCTGTTTCGCAGGCTGCCGAGGGAGTTCTCGTCAACGCACCCGATGCGAACAGTGTGATGGGACTTTACTATTCGACGGATGCGGGCGTGACCTGGCACATGTCCACGATCATGGACGACAGCCAGGTAGTGCAGACGCCTCTACCGTCGGGAGGCGATCTTGGTGGCAGAGCGGCGACGGCGGTTGTCTGGAATCCTGTTCGCCAGCGCTTCTACGCCGCGATTCGGTATCACGGCTACTATGAGTCAGCTGATGGCGTGATGTGGACACGCCTGGCGCATCAGCCAGGGACTGGGCTGACCATTACTGCGTGCCCGACCGCACCCGGAACAGCGGGGAGCGCGGCCTGCCCGATCTTTCGCGGAGCGCTCGCTGTTCAGCCGACCACGGGCGATACGTTTGCGCTGACGGTGGATAGTAACAATCGCGATCAGGGTTTGTGGCAGGATGCTTGTGTGCTTTCGGGAACGAGTTGCACCGATACGGTCGTCGCCTTCAACAAGCAACTGCCATCGTCACCACTGGAGACCGGCGGCGGGAGTACCGTGATTCCACAGGCAGACTACAATCTTGTGCTGGCTGCGGTACCGAATGGGGCGACGCAAGACACGCTGTTATATGCAGGGACGCTCGATCTTTATCGCTGCTCGCTTGCCGCTGGGTGTGTGCTGCGCAACACTACGAACGCTGCGAATGGATGTGCTGCGCCCGCTCAGGTTGCTCCTGCTCAGCATGCCATCGCAACGCTGGCAACATCAGGGCAACCGCTGATTTATTTTGGCAACGACGGCGGTCTCTGGCGATCTACGGATGGCGTCAACCAGCAGGCGATTCCCTGTTCTGCTGATGACGCGACTCATTTTCAAAATCTTAATGGGGGACTTGGATCGCTTGCAGAGGTCGTCAGCTTTGCGCAGCATCCGACGGATGCCGGCACGCTGCTCGTGGGCCTGGGTGCGAACGGGACGGCTTCCACTTCGACGGCTTCCTCCGTCACTTCGTGGACGCAGCTCGCGGCTGGCGAAGGTGGCACGGTGGCTATCGATCAAAATAATCCCTTGCTTTGGTATATTTCGACTGCTGCCGGAGTCAGTATCCGTCAGTGCGGCAACGGTGCATCTTGTAGCGCCGCGAACTTTAGCGGCACACCTACGGTAGCGCGGGCGCAGGTCGCCAATGATGATTCCCTGATCGACGCTCCCTGGCTGCTGGATCCGGCTCTCTCTTCGGACGTTCTGATCGGTACATGCCGGGTGTGGCGTGGATCTGCAGGTAATGGGGCGTCGTGGTCGTCGTCGAACTCGATCAGCAAGCTTCTCGGTGGGCCGCAGAATGCGTCCTGCGCTGCTACGAACCCTGTTGTCCGTTCTCTCGCAGCGGGTGGCCCTGCGAGCAATGCGGCGGCTACGCAGAACGCGGGCTCAGAGGTCCTCTACGCCGGGATGGCGGGTGCGCTCGATGGTGGCGGCAGCTTTGGCGGCCACCTTTTTTCTATTACGACAGCCAACACCGCGAGTAGCACGACGGCTTGGACCGATCTTGCGACATCGCCCGTGACGAATAGTCCGGGGACCGGTTTCAACGATGGAGGCTTCGATCTTTCATCTCTTGCGGCGGACCCGCACGACACTACCGGCAAGACGATCTACGCCACGGTCATGGGTTTTGCGGGAAACGGCATCGTCGCGGCGCATTTGTACCGCTCTATCAATGGCGGTGCCGACTGGACCAACGTCAGCAGCAATCTTCCAAACGCACCTGCCAATAGCGTTGTTGTTGATCCGAACGATGCGAATACGGTTTACGTGGCGTTGGACACGGGTGTATACGTCACCACACAGATTACGACCTGTGCCACGGCGAACTGCTGGAGTGTCTATGGCACCAGTCTGCCGAATGCGCCCGTTGTCGAACTGGCTGCCGGGTCGTCCATTCCAACTAGAGATGGCCGCACGGGTGAGCTTCGTGCTGCGACCTATGGGAGGGGAATATGGGAGATTCCACTCCTCACGGCCTCTACTGCGGCGCAAGCTTCGATCACCTTGAATCCTACGACGCTTACGTATGCGATACAGGCGGTCGCGACGGCGAGCACGGCGCAGACCATTACGGTTACAAATAGTGGCAATGCTCCGCTGATAGTGAGCGCCGTCGCGGTTACGGGAGACTTCAACGAGAGTGATAACTGTGCCGGTACTACTATCGCGGTGAGCCTGACTTGCACGATTCAGGTTCGTTTTCTCCCGACCGCGACGGGCAACCGTACTGGCCTGCTAACTGTTTACGGGAATGTTGCCGGCGGACAGGCTACCGCGGCGCTCTCTGGCATTGGCAGTGCGGCGGCACCGATTGTTCTCAATCCCATCCTTGTCACCTTTCCTTCTACAACGATCGGCGCCACGAGTTCTGTGCAGAACATTACGATTTCAAATACTGGTGCAACTCCTATTGCGCTGCAAACGCCGTTGGTCATTGGTGTGGATTTCAAGATTAGCGCGAACACGTGCGGGGCGAGCCTTGGGCCGAGTGTGGGCTGTACGGTTGCGATCGCTTTCCTTCCTACCGCTTCCGGGACGCGCAGTGGGAGCTTCTCCATTACCGATGACGTTGGAACGCAGACCGCGTCTCTGAGTGGCATCGGAACATCACCCGCAACGGATGCTCTCTCGCCGTCGGCGCTCACGTTTGCGCCCCAGCAGATTACGACGGCGAGCGCCGCTCAGCAGATTACGCTGACCAACTCCGGCGATCTGCCGTTGACGCTGATTGCAGCGCAGATCACCAGTGGCGACTTCACCGTTGTGAATGCCTGCGGCAACTCTCTCAATCCGCACTCCGCCTGCTCGATGAACGTCGTCTTTGCGCCGAAGAATGTCGGCACGCTCAGCGGTCAACTGACTGTCTCCGATCAATATCGCACGCAGGCCGTCACTCTGACCGGCATCGGCATTGCTCCACCTGGCGTGTCTCTCTCCCCTTTCTCTACCGTCACCTTTCCTGCTACGGGAGTTGGAATACAGGCAGCTGCGCAGACGGTTACTCTGACCAACAATAGCGGTGTTCCGCTGCTGGTGCAGAGCATTGTGATCGCGGGAGATTTTGTTATCGTACCAGGCAGCAATACCTGCGGCGGCACAGTTGCAGTGAGTACAGCGTGCACCATGCAGGTTGCGTTTGTGCCGACCGTTGGGGGACCGCGTTCCGGTTCGCTCACCGTCACGGACAATGCGCCCAACTCGCCTCAGACTCTCTCGCTCACCGGGACCGGAGTTGACTTCACTCTCGATCCGAATGGCGGGACCTCTCTTACGATCGTCAATGGACAGAATGCCGTCTACCCGTTGCTGCTCAGCTCTGCTGGGAACATTCCAGGCACGGCGACTTTTACTTGCACGGGAGCGCCGGCAAACGCGACCTGTAACATTACGCCCTCCAGTGTGGCGCTTGGCAATACGACGACGATTTCAGTCACTGTTCTTACTGGTGTTTCCGCGACAGCTCAAACTTTGCGGCCGATGATGAATCGACCAGGTATGTTCTGGCTTGCGACTCTATTGCCTTTTAGTTTTGTTGCGCTTCGTCGAACTCGACGATCCTGGCTCGCGGGTACGATGCTTCTGGGTTGCCTTGTTGCTGCGACCGGCTGTGGGGCGGGGCGCGCGATTCCTTTGCAGAGTGGTTCGAATCCGAACCCTACGCCTATCCCCATTACACCCGCTGGAACGTATACGATCGTTGCCTCGGCAAGTAGCGCTGGGCTGACACGGGCGGTGAACCTTACCCTGATCGTTCACTAGGGCCTCCTATTCCATACGAATCTTTATCTAGACCGCTCGGCCTGCGCTGGCTCCGGAGGCCCAGGCCCACTGGAAGTTGTATCCACCGAGCCATCCTGTTACGTCGACGACTTCGCCGATGAAGTACAGACCCGGCACCTTGCGGCTCTGCATGGTCTTTGCATCTAGCTCGGCGGTGTCCACGCCTCCGGCCGTCACCTCGGCTTTTGCGTAGCCCTCGGTTCCGGCAGGCGTGATGCGCCACGCGTGAAGTTGCTGCTCCATGGCTGCAAGAGAAGCATTCGTCCAATCCGCGGGCTCATGGATTGCGATCCATCGCTCGGCCATGCGGGCCGGTAGCACTGCGCGGACCGCGAGCACTGCCGCTGCCGGGTCGCGACGTGCGTTGCGGGTGAGTAGCGGCGCCATCACTTCGATACCTGGTGCAAGGTCAAGAGTGATTCGCTCGCCGGGTCGCCAGTAGGAGGAGGCCTGCAGGATTGCGGGACCGCTCAACCCGCGATGTGTCACCAGCATCTTCTCGCGGAAGCTGGCGCGTCTCTTCAAGGTTCCGGCGGCTGCGACCACCTCGGCTGAGACTCCTGTGAGGTCGCACCATTCTTCGCGGTCCTCTGCGTTGAAAACAAGGGGAACCAGTCCTGGTCTGCACTCTACGATCCGCAGGCCGAACTGTTCGGCGAGAGTATAGCCGAATGCAGTGGCGCCCATTTTTGGGATGGACAGGCCTCCGGTGGCTACGACTACCGCATCAGCTTCGAACGAGGTCTCTGTTGTCTGGACGCGAAAGTGTCCGTCTCGGACAACCGAGAGGATTCGTGCGCCGACGGTCGTGCGTACTCCTGCGTTCGCACATTCGCGTTCGAGCATTGTCACGAACTCCTGGGCGGACCGGTCGCAGAAGAGCTGTCCGAGGGTCTTTTCGTGATAGGGGATTCGGTTTTGCTCGACCATGGTGATAATGTCTGCCGGTGTGAAGCGGGCCAACGCGGACTTTGCGAAGTGGGGATTTTCGGAGAGGAAGTTTTCGGGGCGGGTGTGGACGTTGGTGAAGTTGCAGCGGCCGCCTCCGGAGATCAGGATCTTCTTGCCGACGCGTTCCGCGTGATCGAGCAACACTACGCGCCGTCCACGGCGGCCTGCCTCCAGCGCGCACATCATCCCGGCGGCGCCTGCGCCCAGAACTACGACGTCAACTTTCTGCACTCACCCTCACTCATCTTCACCTTCGCAGCTTCTTGATTCATGATGGCATGACCGCTGGTTCCAGGTGGTTGTGCGACCATGGATTCATGTTCAAAAGAGTGGAAGAGCGTGGGCCGCGGGTGGCTGCGGCTCAGCCGTTTGGACCGGCGGCTGGGGTGACCCGGCGGGCGGCGGATCGGCTGCGGGCGGGACATCTTTGGGTGTATCGGTCGGATGTGGAGTCGCTTGTGCCTTCAATGGGGACGACGGAGATTGACGGTGGCGCGCTGGTTACGGTGATGGATAGCCGTGGAATTCCACTGGGGACGGGGCTCTATAGTGCGGCGTCTCAGATTGCGGTGCGGATGGTGTCGGCGGAGGCTGCACTGACTCGGGGCGTGTATCTCGAGGAGATGCGGGAGCGGGTTGTGGCGGCGTTGGATCTTCGGGATGAGATTGCGCCAGTGTCGGCGGAGAACAATGCTTGCCGGCTCGTGTTCTCGGAGGCGGATGGATTGCCGGGGATCGTGGCGGATCGGTATCACGATCTGGTGATTCTGCAGCTGCTGACGCAGGGGACGGCGCAGGACGATGTCCGTGCAGTGCTGACGGAGGTGATTCGGGAGAGACTGGGGCCGAAGGCTATCGTTGAGCGGCCTGATCCGAAGATTCGCGAGTTGGAGCAGTTGGCTGCACCCTCGGCTGGGCCGCTGTATTCGGCGGGCGATTCGCCGCAGCTTACTACGGTGTTCACGATCAATGGGCTGCGGTTTCATTATGACGCCGGCTCGGGGCAGAAGACGGGGGCGTTTCTTGATCAGCGTTTGAATTACGCGGCTGCCGCGCGGTTTGGGCGGGGTTCGGCGCTGGACGTTTGTACATATCAGGGCGGGTTTGCGATTCATCTGGCGCAGCGATGTGAGCGGGTGATCGGGGTGGATGCCAGTCGCGGGGCGCTGGAGGTGGCGGATCGGAATCTGGAGTTGAATGCCGTTGCGGCGAAGGTTGAGTGGATTGAGGCGGATGCGTTTGAGCTGCTGCGGGAGTATGAGGCGAGTGGCGAGCGGTACGACACGATCGTGCTCGACCCGCCGGCGTTTGCGAAGTCGAAGCGGGCGGCGGAGGGTGCGATGCGTGGGTATAAGGAACTCAATTTGCGGGCGATGAAGATGCTCACGCCGGGTGGGACGCTGGTGACCTGTTCTTGTTCGCACCATGTGGGGCTGGCTGAGTTTACCGAGGTGGTTGCGGCGGCGGCTTCGGATGCGGGGCGGCGGGTGCAGGTGCTGGAGATTCGTGGAGCGGCGCCGGATCATCCGGCGGTGTTGACGTTGCCGGAGACCAGTTATCTGAAGTGTTTGATCTGCCGGGTTGGGTGATCAACCGGGATGGCTAGCGGACGTCTTACATCCCACCCATCGCAAACTGCGCGATGGAATGGGGCACCCGGTTGTTGTGGTTGGGGAGGAGAGGGAAAGAGGCAGAAGCCGATCCCTTCGGTACGCTGCGGGATGACAACAAAGGAGGCAAAGGCAAAAGCAGATTCCAGCGCTCCGCTGCGGCATGAGAAATAAGAAACTCGCTCGAGATTCCGTCTTGGCGGAACTTCTTCTGGTTCGTCGCGGTTGGTGGTTAGTTGACGGTGAGGGCGATGGTTTCGACGTGGGCGATGGCTCCGCTGGTGGCAGTTACGTTATAGGTGTAGGTTCCGGGTTGGGTGCCGCCGGGGTTGATGGCGGGACTCTTTTTGATGCAGCCTGTGGTGGGGATGCAGATGGCGAGGAGAAGGGCGAAGAGGCCCGCTCCGCGGAGAGTGAGTTTGCCCAGGCGGCGGCTGCGTGAGGCGAAGAGCATCAGTAGGCCAGCTATGGCGATGGTGAGGGCGGTGATCCAGCGCGAGCGATTGCCGGTGGCGAGGCTGAGGCCGCTGGTGGTGCCGACGAGGCGTGATGTGGTGGTGAAAGCGACGTTCTGCGTAACCGCGGAGGCGGCCAGGGCGAACGCTGCAGGAGGTGTGCAGGTGACGCCGACGGGCGCGGTGCCGGTGGAGACGCAGGTGAGCGTCACGGTTCCGGTGAAGCTGCTGTTGGGAGTGAGGACCAGGGCGACGTTGCCGGAGGCGCCTCCGGCGAGGGTGATCGAGGTGGAGCTCTTACCTGCGGAGTCCGTCAAGGTGAAGTCGGGGGCTGGGGCTCCGGTACCGGTGAGCGATGCCGTGAGCGCGTTGGATGAGGCGCTGGTGAGGACTTGGAGCTGGCCGGTGGCAGAGCCGACAGCAGTCGGGGTAAAGACCACGTTGATGGCGCAGGTGGCGCCGATGGCGAGAGTACCTCCGCAGGCGTTGCTGGCGGCATAGGGTCCGGTCGCGGTGATGCTGGTGATCGCAAGAGGTGTCTCGCCGATGTTGATGAGATTGATGGTCTGTCCGTTGGAGTGGACGCCTACGATGGTAGCGGGGAAGGTCAACGCGTTCGGACTGAGAACTACGCCATTGACCGGCGCCGGAATGGTGAAGTAGCCGACGGGGACGTCGTGGTCGGAGGAGCGGGCCGCGGTGGTGGCGTCGTTGTAGGAGGTGGCGGGGAAGTCGGCGTTGAAGTGGGCATAGACCAACGTGGCGCCGGAGGCGATTTCCGGCGTGACGACGATGTGGTCGAGGATCTGGGCGTTGCCGTCCTGGACGTAGGACCAGCGCTGGTTGGCTGGGAGCTGAAGGCCGAGATCGACGAGAGGCGGGGTGACGAGTCCGCTGACGCCGGGTTGAACGACTTGAGTGGCGGGCAGGACGTTGGTGTTGGTGTAGGTGGCGAGAGTGTCGGTGTAACCGTCAGAGAACTCGAAGGCGTTGAAGTCTCCACCGGAGATGACGTGCTGGCCTGCGGCCTGCAGGGTCTGGATATATTTGGCGATCTCCTCAGCCTGAAATTCTTTCTTCTGGCGCGTGGAGGTGGAGGTGGTGCTGTTGACACCGGTGAGGGCCTTCATGTGGTTGACGATGATGGTGACGGCGTAATCTTTGGCGTTGCCGCGCTTGAGGCCCGCGCTGAGGGAGAGCCAGGGACGGTCGTTGAGGGTGATGGGACTGGTGGAGCTGGTGGGGGTGAAGGATTCTTTCTGGCCGACCTGGGTGAGGCTGAGGCTGTTGACGGTGTTCTTGAGGAGGAAGCCTACGGAGATGCCGGTGCCGTCCTGCGTGTAGAAGGCGGAGTTGTCGGTGCTGTAGGCGGTGTAGAGTTTGGCGATGCCGGCATCGGTATTGATCTGGTTGGCGATGTCAGTGGCCACGGATTGGTTTTCGACTTCCTCGAGGGTGACGATGTCGGGAGTGTTGAGGACAGTCCGGATGGCGAGGGAGATCTTCTGGAGACGGCGGGTGTAGGCGGCCTGGGTCACATCGACGGCTGCGGAGGTGAAGGTCTGGCCTGTGGAGACGATGGGAGTGGTGGAGGTGCCGTTGAAGCCGTTGACGCCGTTCGGGACGTAGTAGAGGTCGTCGGTGTTGGTGGTGTTGTAGAAGCGTTCGATGTTGAATGAGGCGACGGTGAATTGATTCGCAGTGGCGGCGGGAATGGGCTGGACGGTGGTGCCGCCGGCGACCTTGGTGCGGTCGTAGGCCGCGTCGAGGATGAGGCGGCTGGGATCGTAGAAGCTGTCGCTTGAGAAGGTGAAGTCAAGGACGCCGGTGACGTTGGGGAGGACGGCTCCGGTGGAGATTTCGAGGGATGTACCGCCGGCGAGGATGGAGTCGACGAGGATGCGCTCCGGGTTATCGTCGAATTTGGCGATGCCGGTTGGCGCGTTGGGGATGGGGGTGTCGCGGATGTCGATGCCGGGCTCGCGGAAGGGTCGCGCCGTGCCGGTAATGACGGCGTAGAAGTAGCCGGTAGAGGTTGCGGTCTCGGTGGGCTCGTTGGCTGAGGTGATGGAGCCGTTGGTTCCGGAGATGGCGGTCATGGACGCGATGGAGACTCGCATGCCTTCGTAAGGGGTGAGCTGGTAGAGGCCGCCTGAGGGCGTGAGCTTGGTGGCATCGAGGGTGATGGGCGCGGGAAGAGCGTTGCCGGTGCTGACGAGGGTGATGGTGGGCGAGCCGCTGATCTCAGTGGCAGGGGTGTGGCTGGCGGTGGCGGCGGGGAAGGTCGTTACTGTGCCGGTGACGGAGACGACGTTGCCCAAAGCGACGGCGGTTGGAGGCTTGGAGCTGGTGAAGACCTCGATGCCTTCGGGGGTGAGGGGATTGGCGTCGGGATTCAGGGACTGGATAAAGAAGCCGTTGGAGAGGACCGCAGTAACGACGCCGGTAGTTATCACCTTTTGTCCGACATAGGGAGAGATGGTGGCGGCGCTAGTGGACTTGACGCCCTGGATGTCGTGGATTTCGAGAGTGGGCGGGGTTTGGCTGAGTGCGGAGAGGGTGCTGAGGAGGAGGGAGAGAAAGAGGGCAGACAGAATGCGGAGCGAACGAAAGGACATTTCCAGGGCCTCGTGCGAAACGTGAAAAACGGATAACTAGCTACCGTGGCAAAGAGACAGTACGGGTAAAACGCTCGGCCCAATTAGGCTCGAGGGGTGTTCTTGTTTTCCGGTCTTCTGACTTATCAGTCTTCGATTGAGAAGTATATGTTGTAGCACGGGGTTGTCTACCTTCGCACTAATTTTGTTGGGCCGGGATTGGGGCGAAAGCGGAAAAGGGGTGAAGTGGCAGAGGGAATGAGTTTAGCGATAGCTGCGGAGATCGACGGAAAATACAAAGACATGCCGGGGATATAGTTGTTGGTAACGGAATTTGGTGGATAGGGAGCTGTCGAATGGGTCTGGGAAGGGGTTGGGCTGTTGTGCTGGCCTGCGGGTTGATGCTTTTTGCCGTGTCGGCGCAGGGTGGGCAGGAGAAAAAGGACACCGACAAGAAGAAAGATGACGCGAAGGTGGTGGTGAAGGGGTCGGCGGTGGCTCCGGAGGCGGAGTTACCCGGGGACTCCAATACTGAGGGTTCGGTGACGGTGGGTGGGCAGGCGATTGCGTACAAGGCTGTGGCAGGGACGTTGACGGTAGGGTCGACGGATGCTCAGGATGCGACGCTGGGGCTGGACGGGAAGATGCTGCCGGGGACGGGGGTGAAGCCGCCCGATCCGGATGAGCCGGAGGAGGCTCCGGCGACGGCGCGGATGTTTTATGTGGCGTACTTCAAAAAGAATCCGGGCACGGTACGGCCGGTGACGTTTCTGTATAACGGCGGACCGGGTAGCTCGACGATGTGGCTGCATATGGGATCGTTTGGGCCGAAGCGGGTGGTGACGACGGATGGGCAGCATGATGAGGGTGCGCCGTACAAGATCGTCAATAACGACAATAGCCTGCTGGATGTGAGCGATGTGGTGTTCATCGATGCGCCGGGGACTGGGTTCAGCCGCATTATGGGCAAGGATAAGGAGAAGGCGTTCTGGGGGGTGGACCAGGATGCGCATGCGTTCGATCGATTTATACGAAGGTTTTTGACGAAGTTCGACCGGTGGAACTCGCCGAAGTATCTGTTTGGGGAGAGCTATGGCACGCCGCGGAGTGCGGTGCTGTCGGCGGTGCTCGAAAATGTGGATCTGAACGGGATTGTTCTGCTGTCTCAGATTCTGAGCTTCGATAACAGCATCGATGGGCCGAAGTGGAATCCAGGTGTCGACCAGGCGTACGCGCTGGCTCTGCCGACGTTTGCGGCGACTGCGTTTTATCACCACAAATTGCCTGCGCAGCCTGCGGGGCTGGAGCCGTTTCTGGCCGAGGTGGAGCAGTATGCGATGGGGGACTATATGGCCGCGCTACTGCAGGGGAGCGAACTGCCGGAGGTGAAAAAACAAGCCGCGGCGGAGAAGCTGCATGGGTATACCGGGCTGCCGGTGGCGTATCTGCTGCGGGCGAATCTGCGGGTGTCGGGTGCGGCGTTCAGTAAGCAACTGCAGCTTCAGGACGAGACGACGACGGGGCGGCTGGATGCTCGGTACAAGGGGCCGGATCTTGATCCGCTGAGCGCGGATGCGGAGTATGACCCGCAGAGCAATGCGATCTCGTCGGCGTATACGGCGGCGCTGAACCAGTACATGCGGACGGA
>JAOAPF010000117.1 GCA_025462755.1 Edaphobacter sp. | reverse complement strand
CCATAACAGTCAGACTGCTTGGCTCCTGTCCCACCAATCAGAAATTTATTTACTTGCTGCCGTTTCCTGCGGAAAAAGCTGAAATCCAATCCTTCTACCCCGCTCAGGTTTCGGCTAAACAACCGGGAGCCCCGCAAAAGTGATTGTCTGCGTTGAGTATAGTCGCAACACTAGAGCACTCTCACAGTTGCAGTGAGGTGGACTACTCCATACGTAAGCGTCCGAGCAACGCACCTGTTGGCTGCTGAGTATTTGTGATGGACTCTGTTTATGAGCGGAGAGTTTGGAGTGGTGGTTGGTCGTCGTGGTCGAGCGGAGATAGAGCGCCTGGCAGGTTTGTATCGGACGAGCGGGATGGGACGAAGTGAATTCTGCCGGAGTCACGGCATGGCGTTGAGCACGCTGAACCGCCATCTGAAGAAGCAGCAGAATAGGCAGAGCCCAACTGGAAGCAATGGGGTTGAGCAAAGCCGTCTGGTGGCGGTGGAACTGGCCGCAGCCGTGACTATGGCTTCTGTCGATGAGTTCTCCGGCGCATTGACAGTGTTATTGTCCAATCGTCGCCGAGTAGAAGTCAGTCGCGGCTTCGATGCGGCGACGCTGGCTCAACTGGTGACTGTGCTTGAGGGGCTGTAGTCGGTGTTCGGCTTGGGCGCGACGACGCGGATTTATCTTGCGCCGGGCGCAACCGACATGCGCAAGGGGTTCAACGGCCTCTATGGTCTGGTACGCGATCAACTGTTGTGCAATCCCTTGAGCGGCCACCTCTTTCTCTTTTCGAATGCGCAGCGCAATCGTTTGAAGGTTCTTTTCTGGGATACAACCGGCCTGTGGGTGTGCGCGAAAAAACTCGAGAAAGGGCGATTTCACTGGCCGAAGGCGGGCGGCACGCAAGGCAAAATTGTACTAAGTCACGAGGAGTTTGCGATGCTGTTGGGTGGAATCGACCTTGCGCAGACCGAGCGTCGGCGATGGTATCGCAAGCCTGTCGTCGAGGAATCAGGAAGCTCGCAAATTCCCGCATAAACACTGCATAAAATGCTTGTACTCCATAGGCAGGTCTGTTAATCAATAGACATAGTGAATGCGCCCTTCCATTCTGCGACGCCGTCAACTCCGACGACTTCTCTCACTCCTTCCGACGCAGAGATCATCGAACAGCTGAAGCAGCAGTTGGATGTGACGTCGCAGCGGCTGCAACTTTCTGAGCTGCGAGTCCAGTTGCTGGAAGATAAGCTGCGCCTACAGCGGATTGCGAAGTACGGACCGGGCAGCGAGAGGTTGACCAACCAGCAGTTGGAACTGTTGGAACTGGAGCCCGGGGTTAGCAACCTGGAAGTCGCGGCCGAGGGTGAGCGGGAGGCGCTGCCAGCAACGCCAGACAAGAAAAAGCGCAAGCATCCTGGCCGCCAGACGTTGCCTGCGAATCTTCCGCGCGTGGAGCGCGTGATTGCCTGCACGTCCGAACAGTGCGTGTACGGTGGCTGCGGGCAATCGACAGCGGTGATCGGCCACGAAACATCCAACTGCTCGCTCTCTGATCGCATCGACAATCACCTGATCGCTGACCAGGCTCTTCTCGATGATCCGAGGCGGCAGCAGTGCGGCCATTACGCCGCGTTCCTTCGCACCGCTTGCATGCACGCTTCTCGCGCCTGGTCACCAGCACGAAATACTTCACCGGCTCAACATCAGCAAATACTCGAATCACTGTCCGCTGTATCGTCAGAGCGTGATCCTGCTGCGCGACGCAGGCATCGACATCAGCCGCGCAACCATCGATGGCTGGGTGATGCGCGTCGGCGATTTACTGATGCCTCTGGTCGCGGTCATGGGCCGCGAGTTAGTCGGCGGCACTTACATCCAGGCCGATGAGACGCCGGTGGATGTGCAGACACGCGATGGCCGTTCGAGAAACCACCCCGGCTATCTGTGGCAATACGGAACCCCGGGCGGAGCAACCATCTTCGAGTTCCGCATGGGGCGCGGGCGCGAAGGGCCGATGCGTTTCCTCAACAACTTCAAAGGCATTTTACAGACTGACGCTTATGCGGCTTACGACCGCGTCGGCGGACCGAAGATGGTGCATGCCGCATGTTGGGCGCACTCAAGAAGACGCTTTGTAGAGGCGACTAAACTCAATCAACAGGATGTCGCCTCGGCACGAATCGTGGCGCAGATGGCGAAGCTGTTTGCCATCGATGCTCAGGCACGCGACGAAAACATGAACGATGCTGCCCGTCACGCGCTGCGCATAGAACGGGCTCCGTCGGTGCTCAGCGAACTCAAGGCGCAGATCGAGGCTGCCAGCCGAACGGCACTCCCATCGAGCCCACTCGGCAAGGCATCTTCCTACACCCTTCGGCTGTGGCACAAGCTCACGTGCTTCCTCGATCATCCAGAGCTGGAGCTGAGCAACAACCTTGCGGAGAACTCCATGCGCCCGGTGGCGATTGGCCGTCGCAACTGGACCCACATCGGTCACGAGAAGGCCGGACCACGCGTCGCCGCAATCCTCTCCATCGTCGAAACCTGCCGCCGACTCAAGATCCCTGTCCGTGGGTACCTCGCCGCTGTCCTGCCAGGGCTCGCCAACTCATCCATCCAGAGACTCCCAGAACTCACTCCCACCGCCTGGGCCGCTACCAATTTGTAACGGGAGCGTACGACGCGTCAAGCGGGCACGCGGAAGTGAGGTATGGGAGTGGCGCTACGCGTGAACGGCAAGATGAAGCAGGAGACGTTTCCGGTGGCGAACCACCCAAGCGAGAAAAAGCTGTGGGCACACCTAGAGACCTCGATCGCACTGCTTAACGCAGGTAGTGACCAGCCGCTCCCAGTCGCGGTCACCATGGCTACCGTGAATGCTCGATATCGCAAAGAGTATCTCCCCGAGCTGTCGTCCAAAAGCGCCCGGGGGACTTACAACTCCGCGCTGACACGGCACATCGAGCCGCGCTGGTCTAAGGTCCCCGTCGCGGATGTCAAAGCCATATTTGTGGTGAGGGAAATCTCTTATGACCTTCCTAAGCTGCCTCGGACTTGCGAAGATGGGACGTTCAGAAGGGTGATGACCTTAGCCAGCACCGCTTAATGAAAGAGATAGAAGGCGGCCGCCGTACCGCCAACCCGCTGCCAGTTTTCCGGAAGGCGCTCGGGAGCCTTCTCCGCAACCACGGCCCTTGCGCCGGTCGACCTCAGCGCATCAAGAACTCTCTGCCGGTCATCAGGGGGAGCGGACCAAAACATGTCATTGAAGGTTCCGAATGTAGCTCCTGTGGGCACGTCCGCAACTATCTTTGCCTGGAGCAAGCGCGCCCAGTATGCACCATAACCGTTTCCTATGACGGCGACCCTATCTCCAGGGTGCACGCCCTCATAGTGCAGTTGTTCCGCGATTGCTAGGTGCGCCAGTGCCACTCTTCTTCCGCTTTTATCCTCAACTTTGTCGCTGATGGCCACATCGTAGGTGAACTGCCAAAGAACAATTACCGCGAGCGCAAACGCTGCGGCGCGCAACAGGTGCACCGTGCGGCCATCGTGGAGGCTGCTCGCCGCGATCAGAAGGCTTCCGTAACCAATCGTCAACACAGCACTTATATAACGAACTTCGACATGGACTAACGAATACACCAAAACAAGGGCAGCGCCTGGTGCGAGGATAGGCCAATACGTCCGAAGCGCCTGAAGCGACTTACTCCACGAACCGCTCGACAGGAACAAGACGAGACAAAGGGTTGTGATGCATGCCATGTCCACGAAAGCAAAGTCCGAAAGATTGACTATGCCTTTTTCTATGGCGACGACCTCTGGAACCAGATGAAACCCGGTATCCCAGCCCGCATTCCAATATGGGGGATCGTACCAGAGCGGAAACGTGCCTGCTATTGGTGTTCCGAACTCATATACCTTTGGGTGGCTGGCGAGGACCCGAAGTGGGTGTGGAACATTGGTGGGACTAATGGGATCCCCCTCTTGCAAAACAAACCTCTGCTGGTTGCCGTGCAGCGCTTGATTGAACTTAGCTGCGTCGCCCAAGGTGAGGTGCCCCTGCTTCCAGGAGAGGGCGGCGACGAACGGTCCGCAGGTCAGCGCGAATGCAAGGAATGGGATCGCGAGTCTGGCCTGGAGCGTGCCTCTCTTCCATGCAACTGCCAGCATCGTGAGAAGCACGACCACCGCGAAGACGAACATGGCCGCTTTTGCAAGATATCCAAGTCCGAGGAGGACTCCAAACAATGCCAGAGATGGACCCGATAGGTCCCTTTCGGCAAGATTCAGAACCATTGCGCAGATGAGATACGTTAGTGCCGCGACTACCAGATCCGGAGTGACCCGCCAAAGGTTATGGAACAAAATGTGAATGTAGGCGAAGAGAAGGTAGCCGAGAACCCAAAGGTACTGGTTGGTACTGGCGGGTACTGGTTCTTTCATCCCACGCGCGAGCATGGTTCCCCAGAGATATTCGAACGAGAACAAGGCAGCGACGAAAATCGCCCAGTTCAGGAGATGGATGATAGGAAACTGCCATTGCAATGTGGGCTTCACCACAAGCAAGGTAAGTCCCGTCAACCATGAGTACAGAGGGGACCAGCAGGAATTCAGGGCTGCGTGCCAATCTCCGCTCCAGTACCGATCACCCACGTCCAAATACGAGACGCCGTCCGGATGCATGATGAAGCGAACCGTCCACGTATAGATAAGAGCAAGCACGATGACAAGCCCCCGGCACGCTGTCCGGGTACGCGTCGATCCGCGGTGCGCATCCTGCATCGAGAGATCCGGTGTCATCTGCAAGTCTGAGAGCCGTGTCTGCATTGCCTTTGTCTCCGGGGGAAAGTATATCGCGGAAGACTTATACCGTCAGCCAAAGGCAGCCCGCAATACGCGCGCGGGGATGACCAATCGAACGCAGCCGGTTCGACAACAACGTTTGTAACTGTCAATGTGGTTAGCCTGACGGATACCTCCATACAGGTCGGCCCTTGATCCCAAGGCTGGGAACATCAATAAAGGCTTCTGTGGGTTTTCTTATTCTATGGACAACTCGCTTGGAGATCGTAGATGCCATAGTCGGCGTAACGGATTCCATCGTCTTCAATGTCGGCGACATGCTTGCTTCTGGCAGCAAGGAACGATGCCCGTCCAATTATGTACCGGGCATCGAACCGTGCGCGGTATCGTTTTAGCTGGTCGCAGAACCCAGACTGGTCAATGATCAATGCCGCCCTAGGACGGACAGCGAACGCCACCTCGATAAAGCGGCCGTCGCTGGGTTCGCGCAGTATCAGTAAAGGAGTTTTATCCGTCAAATGAGATTCGACGCTCTGCTCGATCCTCTTCGTCTCTACAAATTGTTGCATTGACTCCTTGCGAATGTGGAGTACCAGCACCAGTGCGACGGGAACTAGGCATGCAACGCAGAGACCAAGCATTTGCATTTTTCGCTCTGTCCATCTAACAAAGAGCGCTGTGGAAACAAGTAAGCAAGGAATTACAAAGTACGTGAAGCGCCATTGGTTCTGAAAGAAGAGTACTGTTGCGAAGTAAGAGATAATAAGTATGATCGTCACAAGGCTCGCTCTTGTCTCTTTACATTCGATCTGCAGTCTCTTCCAGTTCCGAACGAGATACCACAGAAAGAGTGACAGTAAAGTGTAGAACGGCAGGATAAACGGTGCCTCTGCAGGAGCGAATCTGGCTAGCCCCGGTATGTTTCGGGCTAGCTTTGCCCAGAACACTGCCCACTCAAAGGAGGGAGGGCTGGACAGAAAGAATGGAGCCATATTGTCATTTTTCGGCGGAACGGTGCAAATGAGCCGTGCAGCCAACGAATAATGAATATTTTCGGTGAAGACAGTCGATCGGAGAACAGCAAAAACGGTTAAACCCAAAGCGGAAATGCCGGCAAGATACATCGTAATGCCGAATGTTCTACGCCATTCAGCCCGTCCGAGGCAGATACCCACAACAGGTACCAGCAAAAGGATCGCAAGGTTATCTTTTGCGAGGGCTGCGGCAGCCGCAGCGACCACAAAGAGTCCTTGACCCAGCGGCTGCTTGGCGTGGAGCCAGACAAATAGGCAAAGAGAGGCAAGAAAGCCGTAAATAGGCTCCGAAAGTTCGGTGCATGTCAACCAGACGGTCAGCGGCAAGACAAGGAAGAATGACGCCACGAGAGCGGCGACCCTGACCGATATTTCCTGTAAAGACATAAATACAAGTAGAGCCGAACCAACAGTGCACATCAGATTAGTCGCGAGCCAACCCCAATGCCCTCCCAGTAGAGTTGCCAAGGGCACGACAAGGTAAAGAGTGATGTTATTGTGGACGAATGGACCCGGAAGCGGACCGGGCGTCGCGAGGTTCGCGGGAAAAATGTTATTTGTGACGTGCTCGCCCCGGACAAGCGACTCTACATCGGCAACATACCAGAACTGATCCGTCCCTCTTGTATAGCTGGAGCTTGCGAGCACGCATGCACACGTCGAAAGCAGCGCTAAGATTAGTGCGATTTCTGGCCATCGTTTTGCGGCAAACTGTCGTATTACCATTTCATAGGCTCCGATAGCAGGCTCGCCGGGGACATCTATGGTTTGTTAAAATATTCTTTGACTGCAAGTTTTACCCCTAACATGATGCTCGCCATAGGCCGCATCCACTCAACACGCCACTTCCTCATCCGGCACTTTGGTTAAGTTAATACGCTGTCGTCGGAGTTAAGATTTCGGATTGAGTAGCTGAGTAATTACGGCGCGATCCGGCGAAGGAGATCAAGGCGATATTCGTCATGTTGCTCATAAATGTTGACGCACGCGAAATCGTTGACCAAGGCGATGAGCCGGTCATGTCGACGATTTGTTTTGGACAACACTGGTATGGAACGTTGCAGCCACTGTGGCAATAACATCCCGGTCCACCTGTTGTGCACAAGGATGATCTCTCCCGAAGGATTTAGAGAGCTTCGCAGTCGCTTCGCCAGCTGATTGAGCTCTGAAACAGTCAGATAGTAGAACACCTCGGAGATAACGATCAGGTCAAAGTTTTCGTTCGGCCAGTCGTCGGGGATGCGCATTCGGGCAAATCTGACGTTGCGATCTGCGGCGCATCGATGTCTTGCTTGCTGCAAGGCGCGTTCCACGACATCCACGGAGAGGAGACTATCGCAGCGCTCTCCAAGCAATCTCGTCAAGACACCTATGGAACATCCAATTTCGAACGCTTTAGCGTACCGATCGCGCGAAAGCGCGGCGAGCGTAGCATGATATTTTTGGCGCTCATAATCACTAGACGTGTATCCATATGGATCTGAGCTCGTAGCGTAGATATTCTCGAAGACTTGATCAGGGATACGCATACCTGCATACGTCTTATATTTTTGAATTTTTTGCAGCATCAGATGAATATCCTGACGATGTCATGGATCATCGGTGATCGGCACGATTCCGACGCTAATGAACGCATCCGGCGTAAAGACTCCCGCCGGAGGTTAGAGTCATTCGTACAGTTCGCGTTAGTTGCGTTCGTACGCACCTATATCATAGCGAACGCTTTGAGGACGCGGATTGCCGTCGAAGTCATGCGTCGGCGGTGTGCCTATACTGGAACCGGCGTCAATCGTGGGTGATCCTGTCTTTTGGTGATAATCTCCAGAGCCATTTGCTTGCCAATTGACAAAGGTTGTGCCCAGCGATGGATCCACCGAGATGTCGTTCGAATGTACGCTTTGGTCGCCGGGTTGACTCCATTCTATACAGTAAGCTCCGCCGGCATTACCGAATATGTTGTTATTAGCATATTTAATGGAGGCCCCCGGTGGCGCGTTCATTCCGCATCGACCGGTAGTCATGCCATTACTCAGCACAATGTTGTTCATCACATATGTGCCGCTGTCGGTTACAATAATACCGCCACTTGACGAAAAGACTGTGTTGTTCGAGATCACCGTCGGGATGCTCGGCGGGCCACCACTATGATTATTCCCGACGAGGATACCCCATCCGCCGGAAGTATTGTAAACGATGTTATTCGTGATTGAATTTCTGTTTCCTGAGGTCTCAACCAAGATTCCATCGCTCTGCACCGTGCTCGTGCCACATGTCGGCTTGCCGCCCCTGTAGTTGATGTCATAAATGAGGTTGGAGTCTATCGTGATATTGTGCAGGCCATAGTTGGCCTTGCCGGTTCCTGCTACGACGATCCCGCCGCCGCCCATATAACCGCAATCTGTCTCTATGTGGTGAACGGTGTTGCGGGTAATGTTCACGAACGAAGTCGTCACATACACTCCCAGGTTATTACCTGACGAACTGGTATTGGTAACGTCAAACCCGTCAAAGGTAATGTAGCTGCCCTCCAGCAAGACCACGGTTCTATTGCCAGTCACCGAATTCTGAATCTTGCACGCTCCTCGGATGGCGCATGCCACGGTGACGTAATTTCCCGCAGTGCCGGATTTCGTAAAACGCGCCGCACCACCGCCATAATCATAGGTGCCTGCTCCAACCTGTACTGTCTCGCCAGCCGACGCAAGATTGAAGGCGTGATCCGGTGTGGCACAGGGACTGGTTTCACTGCAGGGGTTGGAATTGCTGCCGTTGGGTGCGACATACCAGTTTGCGCTGTTCTTATTTCCATTACTGCCATTGCTGGCGATAACGGCGCTGGTCACTACTCCGAATACTAGGAGCGAGATGATGAGGATAGCGTCCAATTAAACCCCTGACCTGCATTCAAGGCGAAACTGCGGCAGTTCTGGCCCAAAAACGAGGAACTTCAGTGTTAAAAGTTTGCAAAACACCCTTCACAGATCTCGTCGGGCGTACAAAGAATGGTAGGGAGTGAACATAGACGCGCGACACTACTATTTGGCGATGGTGACCGGTTGGTCTAGTGACACTAGTCCGTTCTTGCGCGGCTGCTCTGGGGATTGATCAGAGGGAAACTTCGGCAGCTGTAATGTGCCGTTTTTATGTATCTCCCGAATCATCTCGTTAATCGTCCACTGCTGAGGGTCACGGTCATGCCAACCCGCGCTGGCTAAAGCGCACGTGACTTCTCGAACGGCGCTCACGATTCGAGGTGTCAAACCACTCATCAACATTGTCTCTTCGCGTTCCCGTAGTTCTTCGCATCGTCTCCCGGCGTGTTGCGGATAGGTGGGCAGCATGCGCCTGATTACTTCCATGATGCTCGGGTAAATCTCATCACAAGCCTCAATCGCTTCGTCCAGCAGATGTATGTCCTGAGCGAATACCATCGTCTCCAGGAATAGCGCCGACAACCCTTTCGGTATTCCTGAGACAATCATCTTGAGGGCCGACGCTTGGCCAGGCATATCTCCAGCGACCTTGACACGCATGATAGTTTGAAATTTACCTGAAAGTTCTTTTGCGCTTGAGCCGCTAAGGTATAAGGTCCCCCTTTGACGGAGTTGGGAGGCCAAGCCAAATATCGACGCGTCGATAAAATCAACGGTTGTGCGACCGAGCACCTCAGAGATTCGTGCCACAGTAATGGGGGAGATTGAGTTCGCATCGATGTATAGCTGGCGTCGTGAGGAAGCACCAATTGTCGCAGCAACGTCTCTGGCCATGGAAAGCGCTGCACCAGGCGAAACAAGCGATATCACGATATCGGAGCGCTCGAGAACTTCGCTAAGAGAGCCCACGACGTTCAGCCCGGCCTCCCGACAAAGGCTGCGGGTGCGAGGACTTCTTCCCATGACGGTCGTCACGACGGGAAAGCCGGCTTCGGCAAGCAACTTCCCGAGGTTGGACCCCATTTCCCCGGGGTATAAAATCCCTATTGTGCTTCGGTTTGGATTATTTTGCATCGTGGTGACAAAATCCCAGACGTCTATTCTTGCTGCAACTCAACAGCGCGTTCGATCTGGGCAGGAAGATCAGATCGGATCGTCATGGTCGACAAGCGCGACTGCGCCGCAGCATCCTTCCTGCTTAGCGTTGAAGACCGGAAACGAGACCAGGCATAACGAACCCAACTCCCGCTACCAAGGATCGCTGGCAGCGGATCATCCCAGCGGAAGACGGGAAAAATCTGTCGGTGCATGATGCTGCGTATCCACGCTCTGAACGTCAGCAATCCCATCCTGTTCAATTGCCGGTAAGCAGCGAAATCTCCTACCGGCTTCAAGAGTCGCATCCTCAGGCGATAACTGGGTGGTTCGATATGTGGACGGCCGGTCAGCCGGTTATACACAAGCAGTGGAAGGTTTAATCCGCTGGCGACGAGCAAGCAGTCTGCAGCGGTAAAACGGGCATTGCATTCGATCAGTTTGAGCTTGCCATCCCTTACATCCATCTTGAACTCAGCGTTCGCCACACCACGCAATCCGACCAGCCGGAACAGTGCCAGGGCCAGCTCTCGAACATGCGGAACATCGTCAGTTATGTGGTAGGTCGAGCCACCCATGTTCAAGGGATATCTTCGAATAACTCTCTTAGTGAAATCGATGAGATTCTTTCCGTTCTCATCCAGATATGTGTAATAGCTACACAGTCGATCGTCGGGTCCCGGAATCATCTCGACAAGAAATGTCGGGATACCAGCACCGGAGACTGTATCAAAGGCACTGAGCAAGTCGTCCAGGTTGCGGGCGACCGCATATGGTCCGATGAATTTCCTGCTGAATTTGTGGCCGAGGACTGGCTTGAGGATGAGGGGGAAGACTAAATCGTGCTCGACTTCTAAAACTTGTTCCCGTGTATCGGCCACCCAGAACTTCGGAGTAGGTACACCCGCGGCCTGTGCGACGCGATAGGTGCAGAGCTTGTC
>JAOAPF010000294.1 GCA_025462755.1 Edaphobacter sp. | reverse complement strand
CGTGGCATAGACCTCCGCCGGAGCCTTGTCACGAAAACGCTCCGAGTGCAGATGATCGAGCACCACCTGGCGTTCAGCCGCATCCAGAGCCCGCTCCGGCGTGGGGCGTACCCGCTGTGGAGCGGCTGGCCGCATATGGCGATACAGCGTGGCACGCGGCACACCGAGGGCACGACAGGCGACTGCTTGACCAACGCTTTCGCCCAACTCCAGGGCGGCGCTCATCAGTTCTCCTCGTCGATCTGGATATTCGGAATCGGATTGCCCAACAGCGCAGCCACTTTTTTGAACCTCGATGATCAACTCGGCGTTTTTCAGCTTCTTGGTCAAGCGGGCATTGGCAGCCTGCAGTTCGCGGTTCTCCTTGACCAGTGGACTGACAACCACCTTGGGGCAGCGCTTCTTGGGCGTGAGGGCGTCCAACTCTCCCTGCTTTCGCTGCCGTCTCCAGGTGGCCAGGTGCGAGGAGTAGAGGCCCTCGCGGCGCAACAGCGCACCTACCGCGCCAGCATCCCTGGCTGCATCGGCCTGGTCGATGATCGAGCGCTTATACTCGGCGGTGAAACGACGACGATGCGGTCGGGAGACCACTTCAGAATCGGGAACCGGTGAACGAAGGCCTGGCGCCGGGACGCCCGCTGCGTTGGCTTGCTTGTGCTCATCAAAGTGAGATTTCTTTCCCCGCCCTACGGTAATTGTTGAGGGGCTACTTGCCTCACTCGTCTCACTCATGTTGACACAGAGGGCGGGCCGTCAAACTCTTCGGCAACGTCCGCGATGAGCAGGAGAAGGAACTGCCTCTGAGAGCCTTGCCAGTATCAGCGAAAGACGGTGATTAACAACCTCACCATCGCCCAGCACGGTGTATCCCCGCTTTAACAACATTCAAGCGATCTTCTGTGGAAATATCGTTTACTCCTTACTTAGCTAGTTATTTCTTCGCTTACCGAAGCCATCAACTTCCTCCGAAGTTAGAGAACATCTCATGAAGATGTCGACTTTATGACATTTCAATCGAAATGTTACAACTGTTTAAGGAAGTCGATCATCGCTTGCTGATCTTCTGGACTTAAGCTGCGGAACCGTCTGATCACTTCTCGAGAGTCACCTCTGTTTTGTTTAGACTCCTTGCTTCCGTAAGGAGGGCAGATGTCCCCTGCACCATTTCGATAAACAACTTTGCCGACTTTGTCGCCGGGTGGAACAGGACAACCTCCTCCAAACTTCCGCGACTGGTTCGGGGCGGTGAACGGAGCAGGCAAATCATGTAACTCGATCGCGGCCAGCAGAGCATCGTCGAGGGTCTTCACAACAAGAGGATGGTTTGTAACATTTTTGTTCGTATAGACCGTTCCTGCGGGATTATCGAAAGCAGTCTCTTTGCTGAGGTAGACGCGACCATCGTGCAGGAAAGGAGGTCCTATCCTTCCCAAGCCCATCAGCGGAGCCGTACGAAATTCTCTTCCGTTCGCTATCCCGGAGTTCTGGTGTGGTAGAGCATCATCGGTGAGTCCGCGTGGCAGATCAAAGGTTCTAACCGATCGATCCTCCGCGTCCGTCCGGGTCATGAGTAGCGGACGCCTTGCAGTGGGCACCACTCGCTCTCCATCGATTGAGGGCCCCTCGTGAATAAGTAGATCAGTAAACAGCGGAGCCCACACGTTACTTATATGTGAGGTCCCCGTGTCAGGCGGAAGCTGCCCGGTCGCCACGACGGGAGTGTGACAGCCCGAACAACCTATCTTGCGATCAGTTTGATTGATGGCGTGCTCGTCCCGACCATCACCTCCTGCGGGCATTCGACCGAGTATCATACGGTTGGCAAAGGCAACCAAGTCAATCCCGAACAGCTTGGCTCCCCGTTGAACACTCTCTTCCATCGTTCCAGCCGGCTGTGGGCCGTTGGGATTCGAGGAGTTCAGAACGCGGAGTAGCGGCGCGCCGAATTCGGGAGGAGCTGTCAAACGAAGCAGCGTCCTTATACTGAGAGGAGTCGATTCGGGTACTTGTGGGGATGGCACCTTATTGACACACCCACGGCGGTTGTTGTTGACCGGGCTAACCAATTCTGCCTCATTGAGAGGGCTGGTAATGCCAAGTTCGCCCTGTACTCCGCCGACAATGAACTGCAGCATCGTCGGGCCACCAGCGCGCACGCCAAATTTTCCGACTCTTGAACCTGGATCTCCGCCAGTAAATGCATTGTTAGAAGTGTTTTCGTTGTGACGACCCGAGATACAATCTCCTGTGCATTCGGGGAACTCGTTCTTGCGATTGAGTGAGGAATGATTCGGTAGTTTCTCAGCTGCTTCCAGCAAAAGGATATCTTGATCGGCCACAGCTTCGATCAGGCCGCGCCCAATGTACGGCGGTCCCGATCGTTCCCCAGATGCTCGCCTAAAACCTGAAGCACTCAGATTCGTGTCGGGGTCCACGCCCGATTGCAGATCAGGATCCAGAGAGAAGGGGGGAAGCGGATCGGGCAAGCAGCCAGGCAAGGAAGGCCGCGTGTGTTGGGTTGAGTTTTGTGAAAATTGCGTTAGACCGTCGAAGACCTGTGTCGAAGGATTGATATCTCCAAACACTGTGAAGGCTGCCGCCTTTCCCGTATTCGTAACAGCATCGAGATTATCCGCCGCCCGGCCTCCCCCTGTGGCCCTGTTGAATCCGACAAAGTCGAAGTTCGTGGGAGTCGACCGTCCAGCTCGAGAGACCTGAGAAACATGTGTGACTAACTGGTTCCCATTGCGGTCAAACCTAAATGCATCGGCTGAATTCAAATGACACCCGAGACAAAAAGGCTGGTTGGCAATCGGTCCAGCGCCTTCGGCCGCTGTGTGCGGAGTCGTGAAGAATGTAAGTCCTTCTAACGCAGCTTTTCGTTCGGTTCGAGTGGCGCTGGGGTACACCAAAGCCTCGAGATCAATGTCCGTAAGCGGAAAGTCACCCACATCTCCAAACCTATCTCTCGGAACTCGTTCGACGGGCCTCAACTTCGCTGGATCGGGCGGTGTGCTTATAGGACTGAGAGGTGTACTTACCGGATCGAGATCAGCCAGTACACCCACTGTGCAGGCTAGAACAACGCCCAAGGCCGTCAAGTTGCGAAGTTTATTGAGACTCATTGGTCCTCTTTAACTTTAACGTGCTGATATTTGTTTGAACCTCTTAAGGCACATCAAGCAAGACATTATGCGACCATTGCCTATGAGTGGTTATATCCCCGAATCTGAGATCTCGGATCGGGACACATAACTACCGTCGACCAAATCAATCTAGCCGATCTGCTACCTTGCTTGGATAATCTGCAATATGAGGTAAGCACGATAAATCTGAGTACCGTGCGAAGTTTGGATAAAACCGCGTTGCGACTTACCGCGCAATACTGACCGGATCATTATGGACTCAGCGATCGCTTTTGCCGGAATCCTCGTGCTCTGCCCTATAGAAAGAGTAGTCAGCCGAATATGGAACCAATGCTTGGTCGCCAACTTTACAACTTCCCGCTGGTGCAGCACCACCGCTCGTGTTGAGCCGCTGGATAAAAGTTGTTTTCCCCATCAGACCAGCATCGATCTGCCCGCGCCTCGTCGCAACGGCATTGAGAAGCAGACAAGGTATCGCTCCCGCCTTAGGGCAACTTGCGTCCAAGCCGGCATCAATGCTGCCAACTTTCCCGCCCCACACGGCGCTCGAGTCTAAGGAGCTCTGCCAGGTAGGGCAGCTGACTTTACCCGTTTCACTGGACAGAGTACAACTCGCTTCCGGAGAAGAGTTTGCATTCGGAACCGGACTTAGAAAGTGCGTAAGTACTTGCTGATCATGATGGTCAAATAGGGGTACAGATAAAGTGGCTTGAGGCGCAAAGAATACCCAACTAGTGCCCTGGCCGTCCGTCGAGGGTAGACAGATATAGTTCTGAGTGCCAGTCGCGTGAGTTGTCAGAAATAGAAGATTTCCACGCGGAGGGGTAATTTCAGCAGGGGTTCGTGCTTCCTCCCCGAAAGCCACAGACGACGATCCCATGCAGACCAATACCCCAAGTCCGATGGTGGTTAGTCCCTTGGTGACTGCAAGTCTGAGTCGCATCTTTCCAGGTTTATTTGTTTGTTTCTTTGCGGATAGTGCCTTCCAGAGAATACTCTGCATTTTCACTTGCTCCTATGTTCTTCGAACTTCGCATCACATGACGAAGAGGTTCATAGCTTGTTCCCCACAAACGTCCGTAGTCTCATTGCACAATGCTGTTTAAAACAGGTTCGTGGAGGCTTTATTCCAATTCTGGTCCGAAACTATTCTTCTTTTTTTAAATTTGTTCCAACTGCCCGGCCAACTTAGGGTGTGGTGAGCAATGGAACAGTGAACCGACTTAAGGATTGGTATGGCTGGTCGGGTCAGGTCGTTTGGTCTGCCCGGCGATTGTTGTACCAGTTGAGAAGAGACGAAACTGGAACAAAAGGAGCGATGTATGGCACGCGGGAAGAAGCATACGGCAGAGCAAATGGTGAACCTTCTGCGACAGGTTGAGGTTGGTGTAGCGAACGGGAAGTCGATGTCTCAAGCGTGCGAGGAAGCTGAGATCGTGGAACAGACATACTATCGTTGGCGCAAGGAGTACGGCGGGTTGAGGGTGGATCAGGCACGGTGGCTGAAGGAGTTGGAGCAGGAGAACTCGAAACTGAAGCGGTTGGTCTCGGAGTTGAGCCTGGAGAAGCTAGTGTTTTGTCCCATAAATAAGTTGAATAAGTATCAGATTTGCGACATGGTAGAGCATGTCGATGGGACGGCCTCTGCCGGCTATGGAATTGACTCCGGAGGAGCGGCAGCAGTTGGCCGGTTTAGCCGCTTCGCGCAGTTTGCCTCATGCCCTGGTTGCTCGTGCCCGGCTGGTGTTATGGGCCGCTGAAGGCATTGCTAACCAAGAGATCGCTCTACGTCTTGGCTGGTCAAAAGCTACCGTGGGCAAGTGGCGGAAACGCTTTGTAGAGCGTCGCCTGATTGGCGTCTATGATGATCTTCGTCCGGGCCGGCCGCGCTCGGTTTCCGACGAGCAGATCGCGGTTTTGTTACGCCGCACCCTCAAGCAGAAGCCGCCTGCAGGAACCCACTGGACGGTTCGTCTGGCCGCAGAAGCGAACGGCCTTTCCAAGTCCTGCGTGCACCGGGCCTTTCAACTGTTCGCCTTGCAACCGCACCGCAGCAAGAGCTTCAAGCTTTCCAACGACCCGTTCTTCGTGGAAAAAGTGCGCGGCGTGGTGGGGCTTTATCTGAACCCGCCCGATCATGCCATCGTGCTGTCGGTTGACGAAAAGTCACAGATTCAGGCCTTGGATCGCACCCAGCCGGTATTGCCCATGGGGATTTGGGTACGTGGAAGGAGTGACTCACGACTATGTCCGCAACGGCACCACTACTTTGTTTGCCGCCCTCGATATCGCCTCTGGAAACGTGCTCACCGAGTGCAAGCCGCGCCACCGCCATCAGGAGTTCCTTGGGTTTCTCAAGCGCATCGACGAGGCCGTGCCTGCAACCCTGGACGTGCACCTGATCCTGGACAACTATGCCACTCACAAGCACGCCAAGGTGCGCGTGTGGCTGGCCGCAAGGCCGCGCTTCCATCTTCATTTCACGCCCACTTACTCGTCCTGGTTCAACCAGGTCGAGCGATGGTTCGGCCTCATCACCCAACAGACCATCCGCCGCGGCTCATTCAAAAGCGTCAAAGAACTGATCGCCAAAATCAACCAATTCGTCCAGCACTACAACCGTAACTCGAAACCCTTCGCATGGACCGCCACCGCCGACTCCATCTTCCAAAAACTCGCCAGACTATGTTCACGTGTTTCTGGGACGGAACAGTAGGGGTGTCATCAAATTGGTTGAATATGCCACGAAGCGTTTGATGATCACTGGCATTCGGTCATGACCGGTCCTGTCCGCTAGCAATTTATTAGCCTCAGTGGTGCTGATCGCAAAAGTGGAGGAATAAGTTGCCCTCACAGGTGTTTATCGCAGTATGGAGATATTGATCCCTACTACAGCCATCCCTGGTCATTTGAATCCTTTGTTGGGATTAGCCGGAATCCTTGTGAAGCACGGCCATGATGTTCTCGTACAAACAGGAAACGGATTCAAGCCTATGGTCGAAGCTGCTGGAATATCCTTCATTCCATTGCTTCCTGAGGCAGATGTAGAGGTTGCACGGTTTTTCGCGAAACATCCGGAAACTCATGAGAAAAATCCGCTTGAGCGGACTAGATTCGGTCTTGAGAATTATTTTTTGCCCCAGCTTCCTGCGCCGGCGACTGGTCTGGAGAGGGCGTTGCATGACTTTCCTGCCGATGTCATTCTGACCGAATCCATGTTTTACGGGACATTGCCCCTGCTTTTGGGCAGGCGTCAAAATCGCCCGACTATTGTTCATGCGGGCATCACCCTGCTCGACCTCTTCAGTGGGAAACACGTGCCGCCCATACCGGGAGAATCAGCCGAAGAGTTGGAAAAAGCACGCGGTGAGCGCGAGGTCGTCGTACTGAGGCCACTCCAAGCAGCATTTGATAAGACGCTGGAAACACTTGGATGCGGGCCGCTTCCCTGTCCAGTCCTCGAATGCATGTCGACTCTACCCGACCTATACCTGTACCTCGGCATTCAGGGCCTCCAGTGTCCTGGGCATTCTGTATCTTTCTCAAAGGTGCGCTATATCGGCAATATCCCTCCGCCTCCAAGACAGCATCCGCTTCCGGACTGGTGGCAGAAGCTCGATAAGACCAAGCGGCTGGTATTAGTCACCCAAGGAACCGTTGCCAACTTGAATCTGGGACAACTTATCGGGCTGGCGCTCCAGGATCTCTCCGAAGAAAAAGACCTGCTGGTTCTGGTGACGACAGGCGGACAGCCCGCCGAAGCCATTCCCGTAGACATTCCTCCAAATGCACGGATTGCTCCCTTCCTGCCCTATGAACAGGTCTTGCCAAAAATTGATTTGCTTATCACCAATGGTGGATATGGGACGGTCAACATGGCTCTGGCACAGGGCGTTCCGATTGTCTGTGCTGGTTTGACCGAAGACAAGGAAGAAGTATCAGCGAATCTGCAGTGGTCAGGCGGGGGAATCGACTTGAGAACGAACGAGCCGAGCCCGAAGGCCGTGCGCACCGCGGCAAGGAAAATTCTCGACAGCTCCGTTTATCGCGGCAGGGCAAAAGAACTTGCACAGAAGTTTGCAAGTCATGACACTGAAGCCGAGTTGCTCGCACTGTTAAAAGCTTGCGTCCAACCTGCTGATTTGCCTACGAATCGCGGAGTCGAGGCTTATGCATAGCTTTAGGTGTTTAGTCCCACAGTGCCAAAATCCAGTCTCCGGCGGGTTCGCGGTTGCGAAAGGTTACTAATGACGGACGAACGTAAACTAGCGGGAGCGACGCTGGGGCCGGAGGCGCAACGTCCAGTGCGAACCACACCTCCGGGGGGACCATCGGGCATAAACCTGAATCGTAAACCCCAACCAACCTGCCGCGGCAGTAAGCGTGGCGGCATGATTGTCATGGGTGTGCTGCTCGTCACTGGGACCCTGATTGTGTATGGCATGATCGCCCTGTGGTCCTGCTCGACGATGTTGTTCAGATATTTCTCTGACGGATCTTGGTCGGTGTTTCACGTTCAACGTTGATAGCTTTAAGGGCGGCCAGATTGGCCCCGCTCTGATCGATTAACGCCGCGCGCTGTGTTGCCATGCAGCTCACCGCGAAACACAAGGTCGCCACCCCCGCCAACTGGAAGCAGGGCGACGACGTCATCATCACCGGAGCCGTCTCCAATGAGGAAGCCGCCAAGACCTTCCCCGGCTACAAGACCGTCAAGCCCTACCTCCGCACGACCACCCAACCTAAATAACCCCACCACAAGTATCCAAACCAATGCGTTCTGTGACGGGATGAAGATGCGAGATGTAGGGTGATTGGGTTGGTTTTGGCGGGATCTGCCCAGTTACGAGCGCCTTCCTCGGCGACTTCTCAGAGATGCGTGCCCTATGCGCGCTGTGGTGACAGAAAAGAGATTCTCATGATCTTGAAACCTACTACCTGGGCTGCCTGGCCCATGCCTCCTATCTAGTCGGTGACGAGGCGACTTCGACCGCGATTATCGTCGACCCACAGCGCGATATCCACCAGTACCTTGTCGACGCTGGGAAATTTGGCCTCGAAATCCGCCACGTCTTCCTGACCCACTTCCATGCTGACTTCGTTTCTGGGCATCTGGAGCTGCGCGACCGCTGCGACGCTACCATCCGTCTTGGTGCCCGCGCAAAGGCGGAATACGCATTTGTGTCGATGAAGGACGGAGACACGCTAGAGTTCCCAGGGCTGCGCGTACAAGTTCTCGAAACACCGGGACACACCATCGAATCGATCTCGATCCTAGTGTTCGATCTGGAGAAAGACCCGGCAAAACCTCACGCCGTCCTCACCGGCGATACCTTGTGCATCGGGGACGTCGGTCGCCCCGACTTGCGGGCTTCGCTGGGTTGGACAGCCAACAATCTCGGCGCGCATCTTTACGCCTCCGTCCGCGACAAATTGTTGACACTTCCCGACGAAACGCTGGTTTACCCGGCGCATGGCGCAGGATCCCTTTGCGGCAAGCAGCTTTCCTCCGACACCGTTTCTTCGCTTGGAGATCAGCGGCGCTTCAATTATGCGCTGCAGCCGATGTCTGAGGAGGCGTTCGTTCGTCTCGTCACGGCTGACCAGCCCGACGCTCCGCCATATTTCACTTACGATGCCATCCTGAACACTCGCGAGCGTGCGACGCTAGACAAAAATCTGGAAGAAGTTCTTCATCCCGTCGAGCTCGATGAAGTGATCCGGCCGGGAGACGCCGGCGCCCAGATCCTCGACGTGCGGGATGCGGCCGAATACGCCAAGGGGCACCTCGCCGGAAGCATCAACATTGGATTGGGTGGCCAATACGCAACCTCGGCCGGAACTGTGCTCGATCGCGCCAAGCCAATCGTGATCATTGCCGAGCCGGGACGCGAACTGGAAGCCGCCTTGCGCCTGGGCCGTATCGGATTTGATCACGTAAGAGGCTATCTGCGAGGGGGCATGCAAGCGTTCGCAAAAAGACCGGACCTCGTGTGCCCGACAGAACGCGTCAGCGCCCAGATGGCTGCGGACGAGTTGGCGAGTGCAGAGCCGCCGCCCCTGGTGCTGGATATCAGGAATCCGCACGAGTGGGCGACCAAGCATATTGCCAGAAGTATGAACATCCCGCTCAACCATTTGCAGGAGCGTATCGCTGAGGTCCCCCGCGACCGTCGCATTGCCGTTCATTGCGCGGGCGGATACCGGTCTTCGATCGCCATCAGCATACTGCACCGTTATGGGATTACGAATCTCATCGAGATGGCCGGCGGCCTAGCCGCCTGGGACGCCGCTAAACTGCCTGTGGTTTCGGAAGCTTAGCCGCGACGGATCCTGGACCTAACCTGATCATCCTTCTCACGATCGCATTGAGTGCGGGAGTTTGCCTACTCTCACGGCCTAGCGCGCCTTGGGAGCCGTTTCGAGCCCATAGATCTCGACCTGTCAATCAATCCTTGAAAAGCCTTTTTTGCCCACATGTGTTCGAGCTCGATGATGTGGAAGGACCGGTACGAGAGAAATTGCTTGAGCTAGAGAAACAATGGAACGAGATTCTCAAGCAATTTATTGTCGAGTCGATCGCCGCTGGAGACCTTCGCAAGGGCCAAATCAGAATGCCAGAATCAGAGCATTTGATGGCACGACGCCGAACCACCACTTGCCGTGGTCGTTGTATCCGGCTGCTCCGCCTACGTGGATGGGGCCGATGGCGGTGCGTGCGATGATGACGCTTTTCATTCCATCTGAGTGGACCTTTACGGCTTTGGTTTCTGGGGATTAGACACATCGTGTGGAATAAATATAGATTTGATTTGTTTTTTACCTAGAAAAGCATCTTTTCGAATTTCATTCGCGGAGTTCCATGCCTACGATTATTGATGTACTGCTCGAGGCCGATCCAGGCAATTTGGAAGTCATGCGCCAACGGGTCGAAGCGTTGGCCAGCAGGGAAGACCCGAAGTCTGGCGCAGAGTCATTCGTACGGCTAAAGCAAATGCCTGGACTTCACTTCATGTCCATGCAAATCTTCGAAGATAGCCACTTCGATCCACTGCTCGTCTTCGAGAATAACTTCGACGGGGACCCAAGAACGCACTGGCAGTCCGTCCTCAAATATCTATCCGATGATCTGCGAGCTATCTTCGCATGCACTAAACATGCTAAGCTGCCTGCGTGGCACCAATTATTTGAACCGGGAGATCAATCGTCTTTAGTGGGATTTATCGAGGCCCACTCTTGCGTTCCCTCGGCTCAACACTTCGGTGCAGTCGCAAACTCTCTGAAGCGCATCAACCGCGATCGCGGCGTATTCAATAATCTACAAAATGAGTTAGGCGCCACCGCCAGCGAATATAGAACACTCTCCGAGCCTCAGGTCCAAAGTGCCTTGCACCGATGGGCCGTCGCAAAATATCCATGGATGAACCAACCAGAATCTCCGACCGCAGAACAGGAGATCCGCACTTACAAATGGAGTGCGTGGAAACCCGTGCTGCCTTGGCTAATTTCTTTCATCGTCGGTCTCCCAGTCTTTCTTTGGCTCTGTCTCTCGGACTACCTTCCTCGCCAGGGATACACGGACGTACGCTTCGCGCTACGAAGCCTCCTGATTGGCTCATTTGTCGTACTGGTCTGCTCCATCGCGATGTTCTGGAGGACGCTCCGTTACCTCGAAAACTCTGATTTCACGCAGTCGACTCCTCAACTTTCTGCAGAACAGCTCAAACAATTCGCCAACGAAGAAGACCAAATTGTCCAGAACCACCTTGCAAGTATGGTGCTCGTTAAGCCCGGTGCGATCAGAGCCTTTCTCATCCGCGTGTCGCTTCGTATTCTCAAGTTCGGCGTACCGCTGGTTGCGTGGAACGGCTATCTCGGCTCCATGCGTACCATCCACTTCGCACATTGGACACTGGTCGGTAACTCCGGACGGTTGCTCTTTCTCAGTAACTTCGACGGAAGCTGGCAGAGCTATCTTGATGACTTCGTCGATAAGGCCGCTCGTGGTTTGACGCTTGCTTGGGGGAATTGCGTCGGCTTTCCACCCACCAAGGACCTTGTCTTGAAGGGAGCGGCGGATGGCACGCAGTTCAAATCTTGGGCACGACTGTCGCAGACCCGCAGCATCCTTTGGTACAGCGCCTATTCCGACCTAACTGTGAATCAGATCATCCGGAACGCCAGCATCGTAGATGGGCTGCGCAAAGATTCCATTAATCAGAAGGAGGCCGAACAGTGGGCACAACTCCTCTAGCCGGGCGTGGAAATAAACCCGTGGCCAAAAAGCCAGGTCGCGAGTGGAAGCCGCTTGGCGCAACCGCCGCCGATCTGCAGGGCCTGATACTCAGTGCCTACCCCGATCAGCTGTTCGCCATATTTGTGATGGTACAGTTCCCAATGTCCGCGATAGCCCGGCCCAACGGTTGGATCGCAGAGCTCGCTCCACGAGTCACCGACTTCACGGGGTCACGTCCGACCTGCATCAATGTGGCATTCTCTGCAGCAGGACTCTCTCTGCTGGGCCTCACTGCCGATGTGATGGCCACGTTCTCTCTCCCGTTTCAGCAAGGGATGACAACCGCTGACCGCGCCCGCTTCCTCGGAGACTCACCCGGTACCTGGTTGTGGAGCGATTCTGCCGAGAACCCTAATTGCGTCCACGCTCAGTTGATGATCTATGCGCTCGATCAGGATAGCCTTAACGCCGCACTCGTTCACGAGCGCGCAAGCCTAGCCAGCTTTGGTCTCGTTATTGCAGGTGAAATCCTGCAACGCGTAGATCTCGATCCGGGTGGACAGCGACACGAGCATTTTGGCTTCGCGGACGGAGTGTCGCAGCCAATCCTGGTAGATGGAGACGAAATCCCGGTCAACCAGCGCAAGCTGCATGAGATTCCCGCAGGTGAAGTCGTGCTGGGGCAGATCAATACCTATGGCGTTCCAGCGCCTGGCCCTGTCGTTCCGACGTCGCCGATAGCAAAACAAAACCTCCAGCCCTCTGTTGCCGAGGGATTTTTCGATTTAGGCCTAAACGGTACTTACCTCGTGATCCGCCAACTCAAACAAGATGTCGCAAAGTTCTGGAACAATATGAAGACTTCATCAACTGACCTGTTGAACGAAAGCAAACAGCCAGCAACTGACGAGTGGCTGGCTGAGAAGGCGGTCGGCCGTACCCTCGACGGAAAGATGCTGAGCCCACTGGGAGCTGAGACTGGCAACGATATGACGTTTTTTGCCAACGATTCAGCGGGGTTCGGTTGTCCGGTCACTTCGCACGTCCGCCGCGCGAATCCGAGGGACGGTCTGGCACCGGCCCAAAGCGATACGCAGGATATGATCAATGCCACGAATCGCCATCGCATCATGCGCCGCGGGCGCATTTACGGTGAACCCATCAACCACCGATATACCGACGACGGCGTCGACCGCGGCCTGCTATTTGCCTGTATGAACAGCGAGATCGAGCGTCAATTCGAGTTCGTCCAGCATACCTGGCTCTTGAATCCCATGTTCGGCCTCGGTTATAACGAAAGCGATCCGATCCTCGGGACGAAGTGCCCCTTCAGCATCCCGTCAAAACCGGTCCGACAGCGGCCCATCATTGAGATCTTCATCACTCCCGTCGGCGGAGGATACTTCTTTTTGCCCAGCCTGAGCGCCCTTCGCTACCTTGGGGCAATCCGATGAACACGACACAGGCCTTAACTCCACTGCCGCCATCGGCGCCGATCCTTCGTTCGGCATCGTCGTCGGAGACTACGCTGAGGGCGAGACTTACCGGTTGGGCGATGGACCACATCGACCTTATCATCCGCATCCTGCGGAACCTGTGGCCCGTTCCTGTTGTCGGCAAATTCTCTCTGGTCACCCGCTTCAATGATGTCGAGGAGGTCATGTCTCTGAGCCAGGTCTTCATCAATCCGTACAACGAAAAGCTTAGCGTGATCATGGATGGTCATCCATTCTTTCTTGGGATGACCAATACGGAGGAGTACACCCGCGACACCCCCGGGAAGGATTCGCGTCGGATTGTCACACTCGATTCTTGAGCGGCAGCGGTCGAGGTTTCCCTGACCACATAGTTCCGGGTACGCTCTCTTCAAGAGCTGGGACGTTGTGCCAAAAAGCGGCGTGTTGTGGTCCCCTGAAAACACTAATGATTTGGGTCATTTCCCAGACTGGAAACGGGTGGGCAGAATCGACCGCTTGTGGCACAGCGATATGACCTCATGACGTATGCCTCCTTTAGTCTAGAGGCGGCGGCTAGGGCACCGTCGTATCCGGGCTCCGGGGAGCAACGGAACGGTGAACCGGCTTAAGGCCACAAGAGGCGGTTCGGATAATCGTTCGTTTTCTCGAACCGTCCATTTGGCACGCCAGAGACCAACAAAGCAGCAGATTCCTGTACAAACAACTGGTTCGTTGAATCAAAGTTCGGTTTTCTTCCGGACTGGCGAGTTACATGAACATCAATCGCATTTCCAGCTGGTGCATGTATTTCAAGGAAAATCAGCTTAAGTCGGTTGGCTGTTCCATTGCTCCCTAGACCCCAGCGTATAACGTGTCCGGGTAAAATTCCCGTCCAGTCCGACAAATAAGCTCTTCGTGCGCCGTTCCAGAAAGCGGTCGTACTTCACCGTCACGCCATTCCCGCGCCGCGAAAAGTTAACGTTGCCACCATAGAACTGCTTCACTGATGACTGATCCACCATAGGAATGGCCAACCAGCACAACGGGAGTCTTGATACTCGCGAGGATATCCGAAACGTAGACTGCATCGCTCATGACGCTGCGCAATGGATTGGCCACGGCCACAACCGGATATCCGTCTTTTTCGAGGACCTTAACGACCCCATTCCAGCTCGAAGCATCGGCAAAAGCGCCATGCACAAGCACGACGGTGGGCTTTGGAGTCGCGGCATCAATGAAGGCCTGCGTTTTGGGTTCCAAAACAGGTTTCGTGTCGGGATCAGCGGGTGTTTGTGTGGTTTGGATTGAAGTCATGCTCATGTCGAAAAAGTGAAGATGGCGGTGCCGACGAGTCGAGACCGAAGTCGAGAACAGTTCTACATTTTTTGCACGATCGATAGCTGAGATTTATTTTCCTGGCAAGCCAATGGAATAAAACTGGCTGCCCGCTGTTATATCTTCCGGGTTGACATGGTTCGTGATTGGATAATCCCGGTAAGCGTTATCGCTTCGGACGAGATATTGTTTCATGCGCTTTTTTCACATACGAGGACCTAGTCTCAATGACCAAAACAGTGCAATCCATTAAGAGTTCGATAGTTCGCCGCAGGTTTCGCAGGGCTCTGGCTCCGTGTACCGTCATCGTCATGGCTGCGATACTGACATCTCTGGCACGGGCCGAGGTACCCGTTCAAAGTCACGGAAAGCCTCTTTCTCGCGATCGTCACCTCAGGGGACGTCAAGTGAAGGTCATGATCGTGTCGATGTTTGGCCCCGAAGGGCAGGTCTGGCTGGACAAGCTTGGTCCGTGGCAGGCCGTCAAGATCCCTGGACTGTCGCCCGACTATCCCGACATTCATTGCAACGTCCAGGATGTCTGTGTCATGACCACGGGCATGGGACACGCGAATGCGGCAGCCTCGATGATGGCTGTCACCTTTTTCTCGACGTTCGATTTGCGCCGGACCTATTTCGTGATCGCGGGCGTCGCCGGAATCGATCCAATGCAAGGCACGCTTGGCTCTGCGGCGTGGGCGAAGTACCTGGTGGACTTTGGTATTCAATGGGAGATCGATGCCCGTGAAAAGCCCGATGGCTGGCCGAGCGGCTTTCTGGGCATCAACACGAAATCGTCCGAGGAGAAGCCCATTCTCGAGTATCGAACCGAGGTGTTCGCACTGAATCCGGAACTGGTCGATACCGCGTTCACGCTCTCGCGCAATGTCGATCTGGCGGACAGCGCGCAAGCTCAAGCGACACGCGCCAGGTTCGGCGAGGCGCCGGCGAATCGCGCGCCTACGGTGCTCCAATGCGACACGCTCTCGTCCGATATCTGGTGGTCGGGCAAATATATCGGCGAGCGGGCGCGATCATGGACCAGGCAGTTGACCGACGGCCATGGAACCTATTGCACGACTCAGCAGGAGGACAATGCGACCTACGAGGCGCTCAAGCGAGCGGCGAGCACCGGACGCGTTGACCTGAAACGCGTCGCGGCGCTTCGTACCGGTTCGGACTTCGATCGGCCTCGTGATGGACAGAGCGCCTCCGATAATCTCATCACTTCCGGCTCCCAGGGTGGTTACGAACCGGCGATCGAGAATCTTTATCGCGCGGGTAATCCTCTCGTGCGAGACATCGCAACGCATTGGGATCGGTGGCGCAATGGCGTGCCGCTTCGTTAGCGCTTGAGGCTATTCGTCGGGCCAGCGCCAGTTCGCGAGGAGGCCTGTAACATTGCCCGATGAGCCGCCTAGGGACTGGCAGGGTTTGTAATCCGATCGTGGCGCCGCGCTTGCCGCTGCCAAGGACTCGTGGGTCGTCCACGGACACGTCTCTTGTTCGGGAGCGGTCAAGATATCCATTCGGACCTTCGCAGAGTTTGATGGCATTAAATCTAGAACAGCCAGACAGGAAAACTATTCCATGCGATTTCCGCGCTTGGCGCCCGGCCCAGGCGCGTGATTGAGCGCCAGGCAATAAAAATCACGCGACACAGGCATCAAGCGGCTTGTGCGCCCAAGTGCTCCCTCTCGTCCGCCTTCTCAACGCGGGGATGAATTCGCGGTCTAGTGGAATAAATCGACTCCGAGCCTGTTCTACTGATGTTAGCCATAACGTGGCCGGATTTTTGAACATGGCTGGGACGCTTGTTCGAGGAGTCTATTCCGTTTATCAGTAGATCTTGATTCAATAAGAAGGAAGTGTTTGATGAATCGAATTGCAATCGTGAGCTTTGTTTTTGCCTCCGCCCTGACTGCAGGGGTAGCGCGAGCGGAGATCATCAAGCCGGTGAAGGACTCGAAGCCCGACCTGGCCGGCATGATTTTCCAAAGAAAGGATGCGGTCAAGGAAGGTGAGGGGGCAACGCACGGCCTAGAAAGTGAGCTCCGGAACAAGCCTCAAGCCCGATCAGAGACGTCTGCAGGTTCGCTGTAAACGTGATGAGCTGCTTCTGGGTGAACTTCTTTCGCAACAGCACCTTGCCGTTGCCGCCAAGCGCAACTAGGCGAAAGACCCGTCTTGCCAAGATCGATGCCAACCGAACGAATCTGCATATCGATGAATCCTCCTTGAACAAACCTGCCAACAAGATCACTCACTCCTCATGGTCGAATCAAGCGGCGGACCATCTTATTAGTCGGGATATCGGCAAGTTCGTCTGGAGTCACCTCAAGCGGAATAAGTCAACCGCACGCGTGTTATTGAAAGTAGTGTTACGCCGAATAGCTCTAGCGATATTCGGCGTCGCGCACTACCAAAATAGAGTTAAGCTCGCCAAACCATTTCACGAAGTCTCGAAAAGTAACTGAACTAAACCCATTAGGTTTGTGTTGTCCCGATAAGGAGAATCATACAGATGACGAAGCAGGTACAGGCATCCGAAAATAACGCAAAGCAAGTTGTACTGGAGCTTGGTAACGCAATCAATGCTGAAGACTTTCAATTAGCACGAAAGTACGTCAGCGATGATATGAAACACATCTATCCTCTTGGCACTCACGATAACGCCGAAGTGTATTTCCAGCAGCTTGAACAGATTCGTCCGAAATTCGACATTCATAAGACCTTTGTTGATGGCAACGAGGTATGCGTGCTATATGACACGACCGCATCAGGTGTCAAGCTATCTGCTAGCGGATGGTTTAAAGTTAAAAATGGGAAGGTTAGGTCGCTGACGGTAGTCTTCGACCCTAGACCACTTCTCGCTGTATGGGGTCCAAACAAGTAATTCCTTGGCGCGGACGTGACGTTAAAGAGAAACCGTAACGGGTGCTATTCGTAGTTGAGCACGTCCGGCACGTACTGTCACGCTGCACTCAAATCCCGGAAATACGCTTGTTTGTTTCCAATCCTTTTCCGGGATTTGACTGCATTGTCACTGTACTGAAATCCCGGATTGTTGCACATAATACCCGGACGAAGTTCCTGCTAAAGTTTGTCCGGGATATAAGTACAAAGATGACACTATCCTTTTTGCGTGCATCGCTTTCTGTCCGGGATTTGAGTACAAACAGCTCGGCAAATTCCGGGAATTGAGTGCAGTATCTGGACCCGAGAGCGCATTTTCCGGCTGCTGAGTGCTGGAACTGGGATTTACGATGCAGGCCAATGCAAGTAGGAGGGGATGTGTCAGGAACTCAGTAAAGTTCCGTTCCTCCAATTCATTCACTAATTGTTTA
>JAOAPF010000280.1 GCA_025462755.1 Edaphobacter sp. | reverse complement strand
AAAACAACGGAATCTGACACAAGATCAATTGGCAAAATCGATGGGGGTCAAACAAGCATTTGTCAGCAAATATGAAACTGGCGAGCGACGCCTCGACTTCATAGATCTGATTGGCATTTGTGACGTTTTGGGGATGTCTATCGTAAAGTTCGCTGAGAGATTCGAGGCCTCGCGTAAAGCGTTCAAATAAAACTTCCTGCAACTTTCCACTCTTACGGGCCTACGCAAAGTTGACAGCGGGCCTAGATGCCAAATGGCCCGCGTCTTACTTCGTGAAGATCGGCGCACGTAGCACGATTGGGCGAGAATACTTCAATTATCAAGGACACGCTCTCGAATACATCCCATTCTATCTTGCACCTCGATTGACCCTCTTGCGTTGCGGCTTGGGTGCGCGTGAAGGAATTATTGTCGGCGATTTTGTCGAGCAGGCGGAACCGCTTCGCGACTCAGCAAGCGCGGGCAGATCGATACATGCGCTCGGGACGCTGTTTAGTCGCACGCTGGCCGCGTGGCGACATGACGCGAAGAAGGACGAGATCCGTTCCATTGGACAAGTATTGGCCGAGTTTCTCCCGCTGGGCTGGGACGTACCGGCTGCGAGGAAGGAAATCCTCATGCGAGATTTCGGGGTGACACCGGACGTGTCGGGGATTAGGCAGCTCTTGACGAAGTGTAATGCAAAGCCCGTGCTCATTGGAACGATTCATGGCGATCTGAATCCCTCAAATATCCTGATTAGGCTCTCGGACGCCATACTGATTGACTTTGAGAAGCTAAGAGAGGGTCAACCGTTGGTCTATGACGCGGCCTCAGTTGAAGCAGGACTACTGGTGGATGGTTTCGTGGCTGACAACCGAGAGCCGAAGGAGTGGCTGGAGTCAATCGACTCACTATACGACAGCCACAAGCTGTTTGAATGGCGAATCCCATGCCATCCTAAGGACGGTTCGTCCTGGTTCTACGATTGTGTACGACAAGTCCGACTCCAAGCCAAGCAGGTCGAACTCCAGACGGGACAGTACGCTACTGCACTCGCAATCGCTCTGGTCAGAAAGAGCTGCAATGAGCACATCTTTAGAGATCGACGCGACACTCTGCGGGCGGCCGCGTACGTGCTTGGAGAGAGGATTCTCAAGCTCGTAGTGACGGAATACGGCAAGAGGGTGCTGTGAGCCGAAACCAGCGGTTGCGGCTGAGGAAAGTAGTGGAGTCACGGACCGAAGCTAGCCGGCACCTGCGTTCTCCTGGCGATGCCGTACTCGTCGACCGCGGTGTACCTCGGTGGCTTTTGATTTCATGTCCTTGCGGGTGTGGAGAGGAACTTCCTATCAATCTCGATAGCCGCGCGGGCAAAGCATGGCGGCTCTATAGGAATCCGAAATGGGGTCTAAGCCTATTCCCGTCGGTGTGGCGAGATACGGACTGTCGCAGCCACTTCATCATCTGGCGAAACGAGATTCTGCTCTTTGGACGCAATGAGGATGACTTCGACGACTCTTCTTTTGGCGAAGAAAGTATGCCTACCGCTGAAACCGTTCTTGCGCAGATACCGACTACCGGAATGATCTCGTTCTCTGATATTGCTGAGGCGCTTGACGCCGTTCCGTGGGACGTTCTGAGGGTGTGCCGCAAACTCGTTCGTTCAGGTAACGCATACGAGGGCAGGGGGAAGGAACGCGGCTCGTTCGGCCGCAAAAGCCAGGGGCAATAAGACAGAGTCTGCACCTCGTCAAGCCGATTGAAGCCACCCTCTGCCCGAAAAAGATCTTGCTCGGTCGCCGGGCCGCCGCCCATCATCGCATTAATAGAATTATTTCAGGGAGTAATATGTCGCCCGCTTGCGGATTACCGCGGCCAACTTCCATGCTTTGTTAAAGTCACTTCGGCAGCGTGAAGCGCATCGTAGTTGGGGTCCACAGGTGATCCCCCAAAGAGAGGCTCAACTGTCGCACACCACGTGGAGAGCAAAGCGCCTGTTTATGAGTTGAACGCAGAACAAATGGCTGATGGGCCGTCAGTTGTGAAACGACAATCGCGCACATAGGAAGGCTAACGCGGGAAGATCGGATTGTAATTCTGGACGGAAACCAACGGGAAAACAAGAAAAACACGACCGTCTACAATTTCGACACCAATGATGTAGACGGAAAACCAGAAGTGCAGTTTAAGTACTTGAAAGATTGGTCGGCCCTAGAGGACGATTTTCGAACTTTTCTGCTGATGCCAGCGCTGCTCTGAACGGTTCCGATCTTGATCTACTCCTCTGGCTCTGGGTTGGCCCTCCACCTTCCCGGGAAACCGGAACAGCTACCGTTTGCGAACCTGATAGCTGAATCATGGCGAAAAACGGCTCTGCTCCAAGAATCAGAGAAATGAACGATTTGTCCTTCCATTTCTGGCGTTATCTGTTCTTTGCATCTGGGGCGCTTGCACCATTTACTTAGGGCTATCTGGATCCCAACCCTTCGGCGACGCATTCGCGCGGCCCATTGTGCGGCCTTCCAGAATGCCTTGCGCGTTCATTTTGCCATGGATCACGACTGCGTGTCCGACGACCGGCGTGATCGTGGAATGTTCCCTGAGCGCTTCATCCAGGTTGACCTGAAGAGTTTTTCCCGTACGAAGTGCGATCGTGATATGGGAGTCCTTGATGCTCTTGATGGTTCCCCAATAGTGAGCGCCGGGAATTCTTGCAGCGTGCATTTCCAAACGGGCCCTCGTGATGTCCTCATTCCGTGCCGGGAAACGCTTTCCCTTCCGGGTAGCTCTCAAACCGAAGATTCTGAGTTCGTTGAATCCAGGAACATAGACTCTGCCATCCGCCACCGTGGGGACCAGGTTTGCATTGCCCCCGCTGTCAGAGTGACTCCCCGGCCAAGTGCCAGCATTTCCCGACCACAGTAGCGGAAGCGCGGAGCCCGATGCCGTTGCATTGAAGGCAAACAACTGAATCTGCTGATGGTCATTGTTGGGCCTGCCGATTGCCCAGATGATTGAGGTTCCCGGATTCGTACCGTTCGAAGAGACTGACGTGAAGAACCCGCCGTCATCGCTCTGCACCTTTGAAGAAGTGGCCTCCTGCTGGAGCGCTGGACTCGCTGCCGTGTTAACTTTCCATGATTTCGCGCTCATACCACCACTACTCACCACTCTGCCCACGCCGTCTGCGCCTTTGAAGTAAGACGGTCCGCACCAGCACGCGCCCACTGATACGTTCTGTGGAATGTCAGGACTATGAAATCCTCCCATTCCGGCGCGGTTGAGGATGAACATTCTGCCATCTTTTCCGGCGGCTGCGGCTAGTTTCGGCATCGGACCGGGCTGATCGGGAATGATCATGACCCCCCCGGATCCGTAATCGGCATCTTGCTGGTCAAGTACGAAGACGTTGGACGGCGTGAACAGATCCATTACGCCAGTGAGGTCAGAACGAAACTTGACGACGCTTTCCTGGATATTCGTAGTCCCGGTATAAGTATTGGCATCGGGATCGGAGTTTCCAGTGACGAAGAAAAGATCTCCATCCTGTTCAGCTGCAACCCCAAAACCTGACATCCAGATCGACGAAAGGAAAAAAGAATTCTTGTCAGTCGGCTGCGTGTCAGTGAGTTCATTCGCGGGCAAGGCGCTGAGATTCCCCGCGTTCCAACCCAAAAGCCAGCCGCGCGATATATCGTGCTTCCAATCGCAGAAGCTCGCAAATCCGGCGTAGATGTTTCCACTCGACTGTAGCAAGGCCGAGCGTTGCCGCTGCGCGCCTGCATCGAAGGAAAATTGGGTGCCATTGGCAAGGTTGTGAGATGCGCTGATAGTAATGGGCGAGCCAGGCTTGTCCTGCAAAGTACCCAGGTCCAGTTCGTGGAGTCGATAGGTGGGATTCCCTCCGACCAGCGAGTAGGCAATGATGTACATCGATCGACGACGGAGATCGATCGTCGGTGTGCTGTTGATCCCCACATTGGCAGCATTGTCTTCGCATCCGAGAGGCTTAGGTATTGGCGACCCCAAGCTCCTGGTTTTGAGGACGGCTCCCGACCACGAGTCGATCGCGTACAAGGTATTGCTTTCGGTTCCAACGTAAACGACGGTGTGCACGCCCTGATCCTCGATGGGCTGATTGGTGACGACCAGAGGTTGCGTATCGACGCGATCGTCCAGCGGAACCGTTGCAATCCAACCGAACGTCGCTGGCGTCACATTCGCGGCCGTCAGGGTATTTTCGGCCGCGTTCCAGCCGGTGCGCTGATTGTCATTGTGGTAGGTCACCACGCTCGTGCAGCCCACAATTACCGCGTTGGAGAGAACGACATTTGTTCCGATATATTCCACCACCTGTACCGTATCGCCTTGGTTGAACTCCGCGGGAGGCGCAATGTCCAACGCTACCTCACCGGCTGCTGCTCCTCCGTAGCCTACGACGACATTGTTCTGCAGTAGAACCAGAGTTGCATTAATCGTCGTGTCGCGAACGAATGCTGCCGCCTGCCTGGGACAAATAGGTCCCACGAGAGTGGGCGCGGGAATGTTGTTGGTGGGTGTAGCTGGAGGAGACTTTGGACTGTGATGACAGAGAGTCTGCTGAGCGGTCACATCCGGGGAAGATTTGATGGGAGGAGATACATGCATCCAGTTACTTTCCGCCGTGCTCAGGCCGGCACCAATCACGCCTGGCTGAAATGATTCCAGCAATGACCCCGTAAAAAGTCCGTGCGCTGTGATCGCATCGTTGCCAATGATCGGAGCGTCGAGCGACGGAGCCGTTAACGGGGACGGCTCCGCCAGCACCAGCCTCGGCGGCGCATCCGCACTGGACACACCGGTGCACGCGGTTTGCTTCGCCGTGATCTGGTGGCCTTTCACCAGGGCGGAAGTCGACACAGGATCCCAGTTGCTGCCCCAAAGATTCGGAGTCGCGCCATTTCCAATGTTCGTTGTCGTCGTGAGATCGCGCACTTCGACGTTCACGCCTGCAACCAGATTGTGGACCGGAACGATTCGCCCACACGCGAAGATCTTTGGATCGACGTCCGGTGTCGGCAAGGTTCCTGGCATTTTCCCCACGATCATTGGGGCCGAATGACTGCTTGTGACGCCATTCACCTTCTGTGTCGCAGTAACCGAATCGCCGACATGAAGCACCTGACCGAGAGGAACATCGGCGAAACCGAATTCCGTGGCAAAAGGACCGCCTATCACGGAACTACCAAGGAATACCGTGATCGTCGCGTGTGGAATGAACGAATCCACATAAACGCTTTTTGAACATTCGTTGGTGGCTTCGATGTGCGGAGGAGACAGCGTGGGTCCCTTCTCTCCTCGAATCGGCCAATGGTCGTTAATAAAAACCTTCTCATCCTGAGCCGAGACGAAAATCGAACCCACATGCACGAGTGTGAGCACAAGGGCAAACACTCTGAGAGTCTTCGGCGGAGGGTGCAGACCTCGACTTGAATGCTGGACCGGACAGGTAATGGAACATGGCTTTCCAGTTTTGGCGGAATGCGGCGCTAACGCCGTTGGCGTATTCATCGGAGTTCCTCCACATCGCTCGTGGTTTAGTTCAGCAATTGGAGCTCGAATCGGTTAGTTTCTGCGTCACAACGCAGGATCAAGCGGGTCTCCGTCGGAAAGCTTCCTTGGCAGCCTTATATTTTTCCACCACGATCCAACAGCCGCCAGAGCAGGTAGACCAACAGCTTGAAAACCTGACGACGCACTTTTCCTTCAAGAAGCTAGCCAATGACTCGCTAAACCAAATCTAAGTACGTTGCTTTCGAATGGAACAGGAACTCCCAGCGACCGCACCGCTGTTAAACATGCAGCCAAGCCCCGGCGTTCCAACTAGTGATATTGTCCCGAGTTATTTGTGGTCCAAACGCAGTTGGGAAGCACGCCCAAGAAGTCGCGATATCCTACAGCAGGATTTCCATCACAACAATTTTGACTTGATTCCGTTACGAAACCCGAACAATGATATTGAGATTTCTGACTACTTGAGACCGTCCTCGTATAGTCCTTGATGTGTGGTCCGTGTGCGGACCATGCCCGGATCACCGTTCCTTGCTTTCGTGTACGGACATCGCTTCGCCTCTTTCCTTGTTACGAATCCAGAACACGAGTGGAGACCTCCGAGCGCTTCGGCAGACCACAACGATTCGAGAAACAAGATCACTTTAGATTGTGTTTTATTTCAGTTACGAGTACCCTGCAACTTGGCTTGCTCCGTTGATTGGATGGAAACAGAGAAGATGATGCTTCCCTGACGGTAGGAGCCACCTATTAGGCCGCTGCCTTCAGGCGGCGCAGACCCAGGACTCTTGAGCGTGACATCCGCTTGCGGTCCCGACGCAGTCTCTGTAAGGATCGTGAATTGTCCACCCGAATCTGCCGGGCCTTGATAGGAACAAGACGTCTGGTTGGAGCCAGTCTTATTTACTGTCGCCTTATAGCCCATGATTTGGCTGAACTTTTCCGCCGTCAGCACTTTGCACGGGTCATTACCAGCGCTAGACGCAGCGGCAGCGGCAATCAGAAACAACGGCGAAATGACTCCCACACTCAGGCGGAAAGCGAGCTTCGATAAACGCATGATTAAACTCCTCAACAGGATCATCTCATGTGGAGATAGTTCGCGTGAACAGGCGATATTGTTCAAAGACACCTTCCCGGGAGGCCGGGTTCTTGTCGAGTTACGGGCTACTCTTACCTAACCCAGTAAGGTAAGGTTAGCCGACGATCCACTCGGAACTACTTTGGCTTCCCACGACCACGTTTTTTTGGATAACAACCTCCGTGTAGTCATTCATCTGTCCGCACCGGATTTGCGTTGGGTAGCCCCGCGACCGCAATCAAACAGCAGCTTCTGTTTTCCGGCTTCCACCAGGATACTTGGGCCAAATCGGTCCATGCCACGAAGTAATGGATTCAGATGCATTTTCGCTTGAAGAATCCCTCCGTGAGCCGGGAACGCGTGCAGACCATCCTTGCGCATCACACAACTCCAGAACAGGCTGGCACAGTCTTCGCCCGAGTAAAGCCAAAACTCGCAGTGTACTCGCACATAGTGCCTCCGGACGCTTCAGATTTAATCCCTCTCACTCGAAAAACATATTCCGGCCCTTTGGAAGTTGGCGAGGATTTGATGAGCATTGACATCGGGGAAAAGGTAGTGGTACGCCATGCCCCGCGCTAGGTCTTTTGTCTACTTCTGGCTGCGGGAGAGGATCTTTGTCTGATGCAGTCAGCACAACTTCTTGGGGTGGTGTCGGCTGGTCGAAAGACCCCTTGACCCGCCACTATCAAGCTGCCATACTTTGCCGCTCAAATAGGCCGCGACGACTTATCCCCCCTTTGAATTAGGAGTGCATGTGAAAACTACCCGCAGCCAGCTTCTTGTATTGTTTCTCGTCATCGTTTATTGCGGAACTGCATCTGCTGCCAAAGTTACAAGACTGGCCAAGCTCTCAGCGACGAACGTGGACGTTGGGTTTAGCATCTACGGCAGCGCCGTGGCGATGGACGCTGACACCGTGGTCGTGGGCAGCCCCGATCCATTTCTTTATCTGGGCTCAGCATATGTTTTCGTGAAGCCGTCCAATGGCTGGCACAGTATGACGCAAACGGCTCAACTGGTAGCCTCCGACGGCGTACGCGGCAGCCTCTTCGGTAACAATGTCGCGGTGCGCGGGGACGTCGTTGCGGTTAGCGACTACGGGCAAAATCAGAATCGCGGCAAGATCTATGTGTATGTGAAGCCGCCCGGCGGATGGAGCGGCATTTTGACCGAGACCGCACAGCTGACAGCCTCGGATGACAATTTCGGCTATCTGCTGGGCCGCACCCTGGCAATGGATTCGGAAGGAACGATATATGGCGGAGCTCCGCTCGCAGGCAATGGCACCGTCTACGTATTCACGCAGCCCGCAGGTGGCTGGCAGACTGGGACTCAGAAAGCCGAACTTACTTCTTCGCATGGGATATCGTTGGCCATTGCTTCCCAGGCTCTGACCGCGGACGGTGCGAGTGCGACAGTAGTTGCCGGCGCAGCCGGATGGCCCAGCGGCTTTAGCGGGCAGGATTACGGCGCCGCCTTTATGTGGGTCAAGCCAGCGACTGGATGGGTGTCAGCTTCGGAGGAGACTGCGCTCATCCTGGCCTCCGATCATAAACCGTTCGACTTGCTTGGCGATGCCGTTGCTCTGAGCGGAGACACTCTGATCGTCGGAGCGCCAGGAATGAACGGGGAACAGGGCGGAGGATACGCGTACTCAAAGCCTGCTACTGGTTGGGCTTCTACCGCGGCATTTGCTGCCAAGCTTACCGCCCAGCATCTGCAGAACGGGTACGCGCTGGGGAATGCCGCAGCCGTCACTGGAACGCTCACCATCCTGGGAGCCGATGGCTACTTGAGCGATGAGGGCGCACTCTACCTTTATGGACCGCCTCCAAAAAGCGGAGGAGCGGTCCGCATGCTCCCTCTATGGCTGGTGCCCGACCCGCTCAACCAGTCGTTCGCCTTCTTCGGAAACTTCATTGCCGCCCAAGGAAACCTCGTGGCCGCCACGGCGTACCTCGAACAGCCCGTCGGCGGCGTCTACGTAATGCTTGTGGAGTAGAACGGAATCCGTTGGACTTCGGAGGTTACGCAA
>JAOAPF010000110.1 GCA_025462755.1 Edaphobacter sp. | reverse complement strand
CAGCGGAGTAGGATTGTTCACCCAAAATCAAAGGAGACCCATGTCTAAGTTAGCAAAGAAAGTGGCACTCGTTACCGGCGGTTCCCGTGGTATTGGTGCAGCGATTGCGAAGCGTCTGGCCGCCGATGGAGTAAGCGTAGCCATCACGTACGCGAAGGACGCCAGCGCTGCCTCGGCCGTGGTCAAAGCGATTGAACTCGGCGGCGGAAGGGCCATCGCGATTCAGGCGGACGCTGCCAACGTCGAAGCAGTCAAGGATGCGGTCGAAAAGGCCGTCGAGACCTTCGGCCGTCTGGATGTGCTGGTGAACAATGCCGGCACGGCCATTCCGAAAACGTTCGAAGAGACCACGCTGGAGGAGATGGATCGCGTGATCGACATCAATGTCCGCGGCGTTTTCGCCACCACGCAGGCGGCGCTGAAGCACATGAAGCATGGTGGTCGCATCATCATGATCGGTTCGGCGGTGGGCGAGCGTGCCGTTGCGCCCGGGCTTGTGCCCTACGCGGCCACGAAGGGAGCCGTCAAGATGTTTACTCAGGCATTATCTAGAGAGGTTGGGAGCCGGGGCATTACGGTCAACAACGTCCAACCGGGTCCGATCGACACGGATCTAAATCCCGCCTCGGGTGATTGGGCGGTACCGCAGAAGGCCGCCACAGCGCTCGACCGCTACGGGCGTGTAGAGGAGATCGCCGCAATGGTGGCGTTCGTCGCCGGTCCTGAATCCTCGTACATCACCGGGGCGAATCTGACCGTAGATGGCGGAATGAATGCCTGAAACAGCGCACACACTCCGTCCATGGGCCTGAAGAAAGATATATCCGTGCGGACCCGTTTGAGAGCCGACGACCTAGCTGCGTCGGCTCTCCTTCAACTCCAGGTTCGCACGAGTAACTGACGGGTCAGAGAGAGGATCATGACTACACTCCAAAACAAGACTGCGCTTGTGACGGGCGCATCAAGAGGAATCGGCCGCGCGACGGCAGTGGCGCTCGCCGAGGCCGGGGCACACGTCCTGGTTCACTATGGCCGCTCCGTTCAGGAAGCGGAATCACTCGTTGTCGCTATCCAGGCGAAAGGTGGACGCGCAAATGCAATCTCGGCGGACCTGGGAACTCCGGACGGCGCTGCGCTGCTCGCCAACCAGGTGCGCTCAATCGTTGGCGATCGACTGGATGTGCTTGTGCTTAACGCCGGTGTCAGCAAGGCGGCACCATCGCTGATTACACGGTAGAGGATTTTGACAACCTCTTTGCCACAAACGTCCGGGTCCGTTCTTCCTGGTACAGCAACTGCTGCCGGTTCTTGGTGAGGGCTCAAACATTGTTGTTATCTCTTCTCTCGGAGCCCGTTCGGTGGTGGGCAAGTCCGGTCTGGAAAATCCTTCGGTTCTTGCTTACGCCTCTAGTAAAGGAGCACTTGAGACTCTGGTCAAGAACTGGGCCGCTATTCTCGGGCCGAGCGGCATCCGCATAAACGCTGTCGCTCCAAGCGTCATCGACACGGATATGTCGAGTTTCACGAAGACAGAAGCAGGCCGCGAGGTCGCGCTGGGAATGCAGGCGTTGAAGCGGATCGGCAAGCCTGAGGATATTGCCGACGTAGTCGCTTTTGTGGTGTCCGATGGTGCGCGCAGGATTACAGCCGCGAGTATTCCTGTTGATGGCGGCTCGAAGATGTAACTGTACCGTGAGGAGCGCAATGGAGACTAAGACGAGTAAGGCAAGGAGATCAGAATTCCTGGCCCTGATCATCCCATCACGATTTCACCAGCTGAGGGCAGGGTGCGTGTAACGGTCGCTGGAAGGACAGTCGCTGAATCGACGCGAGCACTTCGGCTGGAGGAGAAGGGATACCCGCCTGTTTACTATTTGCCGCGCGACGATGCGGACATGTCCTTGCTCGTTAGGACCAGGCATTACACCTATTGTCCGTACAAGGGCGATTGCACTTACTACAGCATTCCCAACGGCGGATCGAAATCGGAATATGTCGTTTGGACTTACGAAAAACCGTATGAGGCGGTCGCCGACATCAAAGAACACCTGGAGTTAAACATCCAGTCCACAAAAGACCAATTCGCAATCTGTTCGTATGGCGTTGCATGTAGCCCATAGCGAGACACTATCGAATCCCACAGCGGGCCCTTTTCACTCATCTCCGAAACAGTTGACACTTCGGATCATCCCGTAGACGCACACTTCCGAATTGCCTTCAGTCCATCCACCAAGCCAGCAAGTAAGAGCAACTGAGAATGAGGAAAACTACATCCGATGACCGAAAATAAGAAGCTGCAAGGAAAAGTAGCAGTCATTACCGGTGGCACAACCGGGATAGGGTTGGCTGCAGCAAAGCTCTTCGTAAAAGAGGGTGCCTACGTCTTCATCACGGGCCGTCGTCAGAAAGAGCTCGACGCGGCCGTAAAGGAGATCGGCAGCAACGTCACCGGCGTTCAGGGAGACGTTGCCAACCTGGCCGACCTCGATCGTCTTTATGAGGCCGTCAAAGCAAACGGGAAACTTGACATCGTCTTCGCCAATGCCGGCATTGCGGAATTTTCTCCTCTCGGCAAAATCACCGAGGACCACTTCGACAAACTTTTCGACATCAACGTCAAGGGAACGCTGTTTACCGTTCAGAAATCCTTACCGCTGCTGAAGGATGGTGGCTCGATCATCCTCACCGGCTCCGTCGCAGGGGTCAAAGGTACTCCGGCCTTCGGTGTCTACGGCGCGACGAAGGCCGCCCTCCGTTCCTTCGCCCGAACCTGGACCTCGGATCTCAAGGATCGTCACATTCGCTCAAATGTCGTTAGCCCCGGTCCGACCGACACCCCGGCTATCGATGGGCAACCTGCGGAGGCTATTGCGCGGATTGTGTCCACCATCCCGATGGGCCGCATGGGGAAATCCGATGAAATTGCCAGAGCGGCGTTGTTTCTGGCGTCGGATGACTCCAGTTTCGTCACGGGTATCGAACTGTTCGTTGATGGCGGCAGAGGACAAATCTGATCGAGAGCCGCTGCGCCGCCTCGCCACGTGAGCGAGCTTCGTGAACCTGCTGCTCATAACAAAAACGTCCAACGTCGGTTTGCAAGAGAGGAAGAACAATGAGCGATTCAAAGGCAGAGAAGAATAAGGCG
>JAOAPF010000255.1 GCA_025462755.1 Edaphobacter sp. | reverse complement strand
TTCTCGACGCCGTGGATTGTTCATTATCTTGACGCTCAGAAACATGCGACCGGAGAAGATTTGTTTGACCAGCCTGGGTTGCGAAAGACCCATCTCTACGCAGCGCATAGCCTGACGCCAGGCGGGCAGATGATGTTTGATTTCGGTGATGTTTTTGCGGGACCTGTGACGCGAGCGAAGAGGGGGGATGATTACGAGCGCAGTCATCCTGGCGGTCATTTTGAATCGAACTACAACCTGCTCTACGATCTGGCGGCTCGATACAACGACAGTGAGATTCAAGGCGTTGCCGATTGGATGAAGAGCATGGGGCACACCGGCCAGGAGGAGTGGTGGACGCTGGCGTGGCGCAATCCTAAGCTGAAGGCGTCGCCGATGGACAAGGTGGAGCCGTGGCATCATTTCACGGATCACGATGTGGTCTTCTGGCGAAGTGACTGGGGTGCGGAGGCGAGGGCGATTGCTTTCAAGTGCGGTCCGCCGGAGGGGCACAGCGCGACCGATTTGATTGCGAAGATGCCGGATTGGCACACCGAGCAGGGACATGTACATCCTGATGTAAATAGTTTTATTCTTTGGGCCCACGGCCAATATCTCACCGGCGACTCCGGGTATGCGGGGGTTCCCATGACGATCGAACACAATACTCTTCTGGTCGATGGAAGAGGCCAGGGAAATGAAGGGAAGGGCCACGATGCCTGGGCCCGATTTCCTTACGCGGAGATGAACAAGGCGCGGATTACGCGCGCTCAACTGAGCGCAGATGGTTTTGAGCTGGAAGGCGAAGGGGCCGGTGTCTATGACCCTGCTCTGGGACTCAGACGATATCTGCGGCGCATCACGATGAGTAAAAGCGGAAAGATCGAGGTGAACGATATCGTGGAGAGCACCTCTGCGCACATCTTCACCGAGGTGCTTCATTCCGATGCGGAGATAAAGCCCGTTGCGGAGCAGACATACCGGACAAATATCAACGATGTGGCGCTTCACGTCCGGCTGCTCTCACCATTGGGCCCCGCCTCAAAGGTCGAAAAGAATGTCGTCATGGGGCCCGGTAGGCCGGGATCTGTAGACAAGGGGTCTCTCGAACCGCGTGGAGAGCGCCTGCTCGTCTCGACGGCGGGGAGAGTGACTAGTGTTCATTTTGTATGGGAACTTAGCTTTTGATGGAGATCGCTCGGTAGAGCAAAGCGATTGCATAAGGGTTGGCTGCGAATTTTTGGTTGGGCAGTGAAGAGTTATTGGGATGAGGCGCGGACAGGTCTGGCGGCCTCGGGCATAACGCAAGGCAAGAAACTTTGGGAGGAACGTAATGAAACGAATCAGGCTGTGGATAGTTGCGGTGGTTTTGATGATGACAGTATCGGCGTGGGCGCAACTGTCCACAGCGACTCTGTTTGGCGCGGTAACGGATAACTCGGGCGCGGTGATACCGAACGCGACGATCACGCTGACGCAGGTAGACACGAACTTCACGCGCACCGTGAAGTCGAACGAACAGGGTCAGTACCGTGCAGAGTTTCTGCCCATTGGCTCGTACACGGCGAAGGTGGAGGCGAGCGGCTTTCAGGTGATGGAGCAGAAGGGCATCGCGCTGACAGCAACTCAGCATGCTGACCTGAACTTTACGCTGAGTGTTGGGATTGAAAGCACGGTCGTGCAGGTGACCAGCGAAGTTCCTCTGGTCAATCTTGGCAACTCGACGCTGAGCCGAACTGTGGACAGCATTGAGGTGGATAATCTTCCGCTCGTCGGCCGTAATGCGTATCGCTTGCTGGATCTGACCCCGGGTGTACAGTCGAATACTTTTGAAAATACGGTGGGGTTTCCGGCGCAGCACGTCATTATCAACGGCTCGCCCGACGACCTAGTCGGGGAGGTGAGCTATTACCTGGACGGCGGTTTGAACATGACTGGCCTGCGCAATACAGGCAATGCTCTGCCCAATCCGGATACGATTCAGGAGTTCGTGGTGCAGACGAATAACTTCAGCGCGGAGTACGGCCGCACGGGCGCCGGCATTGTGACCGTCATCACAAAGTCCGGTACAAATCAGGTGCACGGATCCGTTTTTGAGTTCCACCGAGAAACGAACTTCGACGCGACGTCGCATGGGCAATCCAGCAAGACGCCTCTGCATGTGAACAATTTTGGCGCGACGCTCGGCGGTCCGGTTATTAAAAACAAGACGTTTCTTTTTGGCAGCTATGGAGGGCTGCGTCAGGTCAATCCGGTCAATTTCAATACCGTCGTGCCGGATGCGCTGCAGCGGGTTGGCAACTTTTCGGAAAACCTGCCGACTACAACACCTACAGCGGGTCTGGGTGCTTGTGCTACGGCGCTCAATGCAGCGGACAGGGCGAATACAAATTACGGCGGGAAGTTTTTCGTCTGCGATCCGGTTACGCATCAGCCGATCGCGGGTAACCGGGCAGATCTCAACGCCAACTACAAGGCTCTCCTCGATCCTGTGGCTGCGGCCGTGCTAAGCCAGAATGTTCCGCTTCCTACGCCGGGACGCACGGACAATCGTTACATCGGCAACATGGGGCTGCCGAATTCGACGAACGAGTTTCTGATCAAGGGCGATCAGCAACTGGGGCAGAGCCACCGTTTGACGCTGAATTACTTCCAGTCGAACGGGTCTCAGCTTCTGCTGCCTTCTGGATCGAGCCTGGGAACGTGGGCGATTTCCAACTACAGCTATCGCCAGCAGACGGCCAATGCCAGCGATGTATGGACGCTTGGGTCGGCGGTGAACCAGGTGTGGCTTAGCTACACGCGGATGAATGCGGGCCGGTCCAGTCAACCGGCAAAATCGCTGGCGGATTATGGCTCTGAACTGAATGTGCAGGGGCCGCCGCAGCTTCCGCAGATCTCGGTTGGCGGCTTCTTCACGCTGGGCAACCAGATCAGCGGCCCGGTTGCCGGCACTAACGTCTATGGCCTGCGCGATGTCTACACGAGGACGCATGGCAATCACACGCTCTTCCTCGGTGCGGAGGGCTATCTGGAGAAGGACGTGCAGCAGACATTGCTGAACGACTATGGCGTCTTCGCCTATACGAACACGACGGTGCCCAATACTGCTTCGGCACAGGCTGCTTACGTGAAGACCGGCGTTGGCATTGCGGATTTGCTGATCGGACATCCGAATACCTACGGGCAGGATTCGCCTGACAATGCGAATGCGAACTATTGGAACTGGGGAGTTTTCGCGGAGGACGACTGGCGGATGACGCGGCGGCTGACCGTCAACCTGGGGCTGCGATATGACATTCAGACTGCTCCGACCGACACGGAACGCCGCTACTCGATCTTCAAACCCGGCGTTCAGTCGACGGTATCGCCAACGGCTCTGCGGGGGCAGCTTTTTCCCGGCGATCCGGGCGTGCCCGTCGGCGGTGTGGATACCAACTACAACCACGTTTCGCCGCGCGTCGGATTCGCGTTTGATCCATTCGGGAATGGCAAGACGGTCTTTCACGGCGCAGCGGGCCTCTTCTTTGGCACGATCTCGGGCAACATGTGGGAGCTGCCGCAAAACTTCCAACCGTTCGCTGTGCGCTTCACCAATGCATTTACGCACGTGACCAGCATGAAGAATCTGTACTCGAGCGACCCTGCGGACTTTCCGAATCCGACTAATCCATCCTCGCCGATTGGGGTTTCGCCGTTTCCGTACTTCTACAGCAAGTCGAATCCACGATATGTCGCTCCGTCTGCGCTGACGTTTCTGCAGCAGGGATTCCGCTGGCCGTACAACGATCAGTTCAACGTCGGGGTACAGCAGCAGCTCAGCAAAGACCTCGCGCTCAGCATCAATTATGTGGGTGTTCTTAATCGCAAGCTGCCGTTCATTATTGATGAAAACGCTCCCGTGTTTAATACGGCGGCGCCTGCGAACAATACGACCACGAACTTCAATTGCCGGCGTCCGTACATGGCGGTACCATTTGGCGCGGGCACTGCCTGCCCCGGTACTCTCGTTGCCGGACAGAAGTACCTGGCCGGAGCTTCTGTGATTCAGAGCGGGCAGAACCTGAACTACAACGGCTTGCAGGTGACTGTCGAAAAACGTCTCAGCCACAGTGTCAGCGTGATCGGCTTCTATGTCTGGAGCAAGAGCCTGGGAACTGCGTCGCTGCAGACGACCGGCAACATTGGCAACAGTGCAGCCACGATGCCGGAGGATTATTACAACATCGGGCTCGAAAAGCAGCGCGCCGACAACGATCGCACGCATGTGAGCACGACCTCGGTTGTCTGGAAGCCGGACTACTACAAGGGTGAAAATCGCTTCGCTCGCTTCGGGTTGAATGGCTGGACTGTTTCGGCCATCGTGACCTTCCAGAGCGGGCTGCCACTTGCAATCATTACTGGAACGGATGACAACAAAGACGGTACTGTGAACGACCGGCCGAACCTCACGACAGGCCGAATTCCAGCGACGGGGATAGCTCCCAAGAGCGCGGCGCCGTACAAGTGGTTCGACTCCGCCGGATTCTGCACCTCAGGGACTGCCGGATGCGCGGGCACCGGTCCGGGGAATTTAGATGGCACATTGCGAGTCAACACGTTGAACGGACCAGGCATGCGGAACGTGGATGCCTCGATCTTCCGTGACATCACTCTCTATGAAAGAACGAAGCTCCAGATTCGCGGAGACGCAGTTAATGTCTTCAACATCTTCAATCCGAGCAATCCCGGTCTCACGCTCAACAGCGCGGCTACCGCCGGCGTTATCACCAATGGCTTGCCACAGGGAAATCCTGGTGGCGCGCGTGTGATCCAGATCGGCGGGCGCGTGCTGTGGTAGATCGGCTGCCCAACTTCGGTCCAAATACCGCCAGGTCTCCAAGCCTGGGGGTTTTTTTTGCGGAACGGTTCGCGGTGCCATTCGATACCGGGTTGTTTCGAGCCGAATAGGTCCTATGGCCTAGACGGATGGGTGGACTTTGCTTGTACTCTTCTGAAAACGTAAAGTTGAAGTAACCAACAACCTCGCGGGCCCCTGCTTTGTGTTGACAAGTCTGGTTTGCAGGATCGGTGTTCGTTCGTGCAAGTGTTTTTGATTCATTCCTCTGTTTTGTAAAGCTGTGCGATTGCGATAGGGAGCAACATGTCGATTGAAACAATCAGCCGGAACGACCCGCGGTACAGCACTCTGGTGAAGGGAAGAAATGCGCGCTTTCCGGCGTCGGCTGCGGATGCGGCGAACCGTATCGAGGTCTGCGATAACGCAGAGGATGTGGCGGTGGCGCTGCAGCGGGCAGTGAGCGAGGGGTTGCGGCCTACGGTGCGGAGCGGCGGCCATTGCTATGAGGATTTTGTCTACAACAATCCGGGCGGCGTCGTGCTGGATATGAGCATGATGGGAGATACGACTCCGCTGGCAGGGGCGCCGAAGTACCGGATTGCGCCGGGAGCAGCGTTGGGTGACGTCTACACGGACCTGTTCAAGCGGTATAACGTGACGCTGCCGGGAGGGACGTGCACCTCGGTGGCGGCGGGCGGGCATATCAGCGGAGGAGGGTACGGGCTGCTCTCCAGGCTGCACGGTCTGACGTCGGACTGGCTCACGGCGGTGGATATCTTGACGGTGGATGCGCAAGGCAAGGTGGTTGCGCGCAGGGTGGACCAGAAGCACGAGCCGGAGCTGTTTCGCGCCTGCCGGGGAGCGGGCGGAGGCGGCTTCGGCGTCATCACGAACTACTTTTTTGAAGAACTGCCGAAGGTGCCGCAGGAGGTGATCACGGCGAACATCAGCTTCTCGTGGACCGATATGACGGAAGAGAAGTTTGAGACGATCTTGAAGACGTATGGGAACTATTGGGAGACTCGCGGAAAGGATCCCGACACGTGGGGGATGTTTGCGATTTTTGGCCTGACCCATCAAAGTTCGGGTCACCTTGGCATTTCGATTCAGTTCTGCAATCCGGATGGGACGTGCCGCGACCTGAAAGTGCTGAACGAGTTTCTTGCGCTGTTCGAGCCCTGCGGACCGGTACAGACGACGCCGGCGACAGCGGCTGTGACCGGAGGAGAGAAGGCGATGCATCATGCCGCACCGGAGAATTGCTGGGGCAAGCAGATGATGAGTAAACATCTATGGCTCGACGCGAACGTGAGAGGTGGAGGCGGCGGGGGAGCAGGCGGCGAGCAGAGAGCAAAGTATAAGTCGAGCTATATGAAACGGAACTTTACCTCCGCCGAGGTTGCGTGCTTCTACAAGCACCTAACGCTGACGATACCGGGTGTGGACCTGAGCCGGACCATGGTATTGGTGGATTCGTTTGGCGGTGCGGCCAATAAAAAAAGCCTGATAGACACGACTTCAAATCCGCAGCGCGCGTCGGTGATGAAGCTGCAGTTCCTGAACTACTGGAACACGCCTGAGGAAGATGCTGCGCATTTGCAATATAGCAGGGAGTTTTTCAGCGAGTTGTACTCGGGGCCGGATGCAAACCCGAAGTATAAAGAGACTCCTTATTGGAACGACCGGTATGAGGGTTGTTACATCAACTATCCAGATAAAGATATGTTGGCGTATCCATTCTGGCCGGAGCTGTACTATGGCGAAGCGGGGCTGGTCCCTGTGTTGAAGGATGTGAAGAAGCGGTACGATCCGAATAATATTTTTCACCACGCGATGTCGATTCGACCGTGAAGAAAATGTTGAGTGATATGAGGAGGGTGAGATGAAGGGTCGCTCGCGTTGGAGCCGAAGAGAGTTTGTGCAGATGGCGGGATCGTCTCTTGGGGCAATCAGCTTTGCGCCGCCCTTGCTTGCTCGTGCGGCTTGGGCCGGTAGAAGGATTGCGGCGCGATTTGCCTATGTCGGTTTTGGGGGTGAAGGTGCGGAGCATGAGGGGATCGCTGTCTTCGACCTTGGAAACGGGGAGGTCGGAGGCGGGCGATGGAGACCGACGGGCATGGTTTCGAGCGCTTCGCCCTCATGGTTGACGCTAGATGCGAGCGAGCGGCTTCTGTATGCCGTGAACGAGGTTGAGGAGTATGAAGGCTTGCCGACGGGGACTGTGGAGGCTTATGCCATCGATGGGGCGGATGGGAGTCTGCGGTTAGTGAACAGGCAGAGGCTTTCGTTGTCGGCGACGTCACCCAGACATGCGGCGGTTTCTCCGGATGGGAAGGCGCTGGTTGTGGCGGTGCATGGTGGCGGAGCGTACAACGTACTGACTCTTGGAGAAGATGGGAGCGTGGGTGGGGTCTCGGGAATTCTGAAGGAGACCGGATCGGGGCCGCATGACAGGCAAAGGTCGGCTCATCCGCAGATGGTGGTGTTCGATCGCGCAGGAAGAGTCGTTTCTGCGGACCTGGGAAGCGACCGGTTGAGCGTGTTGAAGCTTGACGCTGCACGGCTGAATCGCGTGGGGAGGCACGCAGCACAGGCTGGAGACGGGCCACGTCAGGTAGCGTTTCATCCGAATGGAAAGCTGCTGTTTGTTGCGAATGAACTGGATGCTTCGGTTGCGTGGTATGGGTACGACGCGAGTGAGGGAAGAATCGTTGGAAGACTGGGACAGGTTGCGACGGCCGGCGACGGAAGCATTGGTGGAGTGGTGATGGCGGTGGATCCGGCGGGAGAGTTTTTGTATACGGCGCATCGGCGGGGAAACGATGGCGTGTCGATGTGGGGGATCGCACCCGATACAGGTGGGCTGCAACGGTTGCGGGTGGTGGACGAGGGTGGGCCGCGATTGCACCAGATGGCGATGACGACGGATGGTAAGGCGTTGCTGGGCCTCACCCGCGAGGATGGTGGGGTGTTCGGCTGGCGTATTGGGGATGGACAGATTAGCCGTGCCGTGCGATTGGCAAGCGTGGCGGCGCCGTTGAGTATGGCGGTGAAGTCGCTATAGCGCGAAAGAGGTTTGGATGCGGGGTTGGATAACTCGATCGGGATACATCGCGGTGCTGAGTGTCACGTTTGCGATAGCGTGCGCTGCGGCGGCTGAGACTGTCTCGGACTGCGCGGAGGTTCCGCATGGGGACCATCCAAAAGCTCTGCTGACGAATGGGAAGTTGGACGCGCTGGTGTTTCTTCCGGACGCGAAGAACGGGTATTACCGGTCTGCTCGGTTTGACTGGTCGGGGGTGGTGGGATGCGTCTCGCTGAACGGGCATAAATATTTCGGAGAATGGTTTGCGCAGTATGATCCGTTGAAGAATGACTCAATCACCGGGCCGGTCGAGGAGTTTCGCTTCGACGATGGTCCAATGAGACCTGACCCGGCGCGGCCAGGCGAATTGTATGTGCCGCCGGGCGCGATCGGATACAAAGAGGCCCGACCAGGGGAGACGTTTTTAAAGCCGGGTGTCGGCGTGTTGCGGAAGGTGAATGACTCGCCATATCAGTTTGGCGGCGCGTATCCGATCGTGGATACGGGGACGTGGACGGTGAAGGTGGGAAAGCGGTCGGTGCGGTTTCGGCAGGTACTGCATGGGCCAGACGGCTATGCGTATGTGTACGAAAAGACGCTGACGCTCGACGAGAATGAACCTGTAATGACACTGCAGCACAGCCTGAGGAACACGGGCAAGAAGACGATTGCGACGTATGTGTACGATCACGATTTCTTTATGCTCGACGGAAAGCCTACGGGGCCGGGGATGGTGGTGCATTTCAACTTCGAGCCGAAAGCACAGGGCGAGATTGGAGCGGCTGCGAAGATTGACGGCAAGAATCTGGTGTATGTCGATACGCTTGCTCCGCGTAAGGGCGTTGCGGGATACCTGACGGGGTATTCGGATGATGCACGCGATTACGACTTCACGGTGGAAGATACGCGATCGAAGGTTGGAGTGCAGCAGACATCGGACCACTCGCTTGCGCGGCTCTACTTCTGGTCGACCCAAACGACGATTTGTCCGGAGGGATACATCAAATTGAACGTGGCTCCGGGTGAGACGAGCCGCTGGACTCTGCGGTACCGCTTCTTTGCGCCTCCCAGGTAGCACAGTCATCCTCAAAGCGGGGTGCGCGGCTGTCTACTACGAAATTTTCAGGGCTATTTAGGTCATTCGTCCTATACGTGGCGTGGTGATGGGACTAGAATTGCGCCATTCAACCCAGCTTCACGTATGGATGCCTAGACAGGTGAGTCGTCTGGAGAACACTTCGTTCCGGCATCGGTTTCTGCGTTTGGCATAGAAGCCATTAGAACGTTCAAAGGTTTCACCCAAGGGCCCAAATAATTCTCGGAGGTCACAAGATGAAACGACATATTCAAGGATTGCGAGTTATTTTCGTTGCGTTGCTGCTCAGCTGCGGCATCGCTTTGGAGGCACAGACGATTACAGGCAGCGTAAATGGGACGGTGACCGATCCAACGGGAGCAGTCATTCCAAATGCAAAAGTAACGGCGACGAACGTCGACACAGGTATCGAGACACCCTCCACTACGAACAAAGATGGTATCTATAACGTCCGCTTTCTCCAGATCGGCAACTATAAGGTGAGGGTCGAAGCGCCAGGCTTCGCGGTAGCCGAATTTGGACCCTTTGTGCTGGAGACCGACCAGAACGCGAAGGTCGATGCGAAGTTGGTGCTATCAGGTCAAGTACAGAATGTATCCGTTGCGTCGGAGCTCGTTCCAATCTTGAACACGGAGAATCCAACCATTGCCACCACGCTCGATTCCCGTGCGATCGAGAACATTCCTTTGGTCGGTCGCAACCTGACCGCCATCACCATGTTCCTTCCTGGCGCGGTGAGCACACAGCCCAACAGCTTTGTTAGCAACGCGGCCGTCTCTGGTCCGCTTAGTGGCAATAACATGTCGGGTCAGGCCAGCGGAGCTTCCGTATCCGTCAACGGAAACCGTCAGCAGGCCAACCAGTACCTCCTTGACGGTATGAACGTCAACCAAACCCTTGATGACACCCAGGGCTACGTTCCCAACGTCGACGCCATCGCCCAGGTCCAGGTCATTTCTTCCAATGCCAGCGCCGAGTACGGAAACGTAAACGGCGGCGACGTCCTCTACCAGACCAAGAGCGGAACCAACAACTGGCACGGAAGCGCCTTCTACTTCCTGAACAACTACAACCTCGACGCTAACAGCTGGAAAAACAACTTCACCAAAGTCGCGAAAAACTCCTACACCCGCAACCTCTTCGGCGGAACCTTCGGTGGCCCTGTCCTGAAGGACAAGCTCTTCTTCTTCGCCGCCTATCAAGGGGGCCGCTTCCACTCCGGCGGTACTTCCACTGCGAGCGTCTTTACCCAAAAGATGCGCGGTGGAGACTTCTCCGAACTCCTGAACCCAGCCATCATGGGCGCAGGCAAGACCATTCAGCTATATAACGCGACTGCCCCTGGTCTCCCCGCCTACGTTAACAACCAGATTCCGGTCACCAACCCTGCTGCACAATACCTCTTTGCGCACCCGGAGCTCTACCCGCTTCCTAACGCTACTCCAAACGCCGGTTCTGCGGTCATCAACAACTACCACGGTCTCCAGAAGCTGCGGAACTTTGGCAACCAGGGCGATGTGAAGGTCGACTGGAAGTTCCGCGACAAGGACAACTTGTCCGTTCGCTACTCCCAGATGGCCAGCGGACAAACGACTCTGAGTGCGTTGATCACCAGCTTTAACAGCGCCCCCACCTTCCCCTTCAAAAGCGTAGCCATCAACGAGGTGCACACGTTCAGCCCTTCAATCATCAATGAGTTCCGTGCCGGCTACACCCGCGTTCAGAACAACGGTGCCGTCACGCTCGACCCGAGCGGCGCTTTTGGCCTGAACGGCAACAGTCTCCTCGGCATCCCTGGCGGTCAGCCGTTTGCTGGCTTCTCGGCTCTCTCGTTTACGAACTCGGGTAGCCCCCAGGCCTTCAACGCTTCCAACGGAAATGGTGACCTCACCGTCATGGGTAATGCCAACACAGGCACAAACTACACCATCAATACCTTCCTCTATGGGGACAACGTGACCTGGCTGAAGAACCGGCACACCTTGAAGTTCGGTGCCCAGTTCCTACGCCAGCAGCAGAACAACTTCTACCCCGGCAACGACGGTTCCATGGGAGGCTTCTTCTACCTCGGCGCCGGAACCGCGAATGGGTCGAGCGGCGGATACACCGGAGCCGACTTTGTCCTGAACCGCGCCGGCTTCGTCAGCAAAGGCGGCGTCTCCGGACCGGCCGGAATGCGCTCCTGGCGTACTGCTTACTTCGCGCAGGACGACTGGAAGGTCTCACCAACCCTCACCCTCAACATCGGTGTCCGCTACGAATACATTCAGCCGATCTATGAGGTCCACAACAAAATGTCAACCATCGATCCTGCTAACCCATCAGTCATTCTGCTGGCTGGCTCTCCTCAGGCTGCGGCTGCGGGCTACAGCCGCGCCCTCGTCAATGCTTACTACGGCAGCGTCATGCCCCGTATCGGTTTCGCCTTTCAGGCA
>JAOAPF010000241.1 GCA_025462755.1 Edaphobacter sp. | reverse complement strand
CATCCTTTCTAGATCAGAAAGGAGCCTCACTCATGTCAACCGAGTCGTTATGGAATCAGAATCTTTTAGCGCGATATGCCCACCTGTCAATGGCGGAAGAACGCCAACAATTTCTCCAGCACAAACTTGACGAGGGAAGTTCGTGGTCTTCCCTTCGTCAATTGGGAATCTACATTGCGGCGGCCGATTATCAGGGCGGATCAAAGAACCATTGAGATTCCATTGAGCACGTTTCTCATTTTTGAGAAGGGGTGTCCAGGAAAGCTAACGTGTGCCAAAGAATTGTCTGACGACCAACAGGAAAGACTGCGCCAACTGGCAGGCCTTTTCTCAATAGAGTTTGGCGCAGCGCACAAGATCCTATTGAGGGGACAAGCTGATCGCGAAAAGGGCTCTGATGACTTCGTGAATTTCCGCCTAGGAAATGAACGAGCTCTCGCTGTGTACAAGGTATTTTTCCGCTGCGCCTCCGCTTGTGGTCTAGACGGTGCGACTGGGTCGCTCCGGAAAGTTCAATTGGCCAACGTTGGCGATACCCTGGCAGCAGTCTCAGAGACAAGTGAGCTCGACCGTACAGTTACCATCATTCTGGACTACTCAGCACAATGAGGCATTCAAATGCGGAAAAGAATAGGGCAATCGTACTGAAGGCGTTCGATACCCTGTTCAATAAACGCGATTACACGGCGGCGGAGCGGTTCTGGTCTCCGAACTACATTCAACACAGCGCCCATATCGAGCCGGGACGAGACGGGCTCTTCAACCTCATCAAGGCCGCGCCGCCGTCGCTCAAGTATGAGCCCGGAGTGATTCTTGCAGAAGACGACTACGTTATCGTTCATGGCCGGTTCTCCAACATCGGACTGCCGGTGAACTGGATTGCAGCAGACGTCGTTCGATTGGAGCATGGGATTCTCGTCGAACACTGGGATGTCATTCAGGACGAGGCTACGAGTCAACAGTCCAAGAGCGGGAATCCGATGTTTGGCGAATCGTTCCCGAAGTAAACACGATCGGAATGTCACTCAATAGCCCTTTTTCCTTGCACAGGAGACTTCCTCCTCAATGCGTTGCTCACCCCAGTGATGTGCTGTTCCATCATTAGCTTTTATGGACGATCTCGAACGAATACCCGTCAGGATCGAATACATCAGCGGCATAGTATCCCGGATAGTATTCCAGTCGTGCGCGGGGTGAAATGTTGTCTCTGGCGCCGGCAAAGATTGCGGCCTTGTAGAATTCATCGACCTTATCCTCATCTTCGGCCATAAAGCCCCAGTGAATGGCCGTTGGATCAGGTTTCCCCTGCTTTATCCAGAAGAACGCCCTTTTGCCATCGCCAAATCCCCACAGATCGGGATGACCGTCTTCGCCCTTGTACGGCATGAAGAATTTGATGTTAAGTGGCTTCAGCGCCGCCTCATAGAAGGCTAGCGAACGTTCGACATCGCTGACAGTCAGAATAATGTGGTCGAGCATAGTTCTCCCTCTCAAATCACGAGTGCTTCAGCGGCCTTGAAGATCGCCGGCTTGGTCGAAATTGCTCGCAAAGGCAGGTTCGCGAGCCTCATCCGCCAACGCGATGTACTCCAAGCTTACGTCGATCGCCTCTCGACGATTTGACCACCTTCACCTTTTACTCTCTTGAGTGCTCTGAGGCGGGATTCTTCAGAAGGTCTCCCACCGTGTTCAAGATTTCGCGTGAAAGCGCCTCATCCGATATGGCGCGTGCCAGCGCCATCGCTCCGACGAGCGCACTGAAAGTCAAGATCGCCCGCGACCTTGCCGCACGCTTGTCCTCGCCCGGCAGCAACCCGATAAGCAACTCAAGGTCTTTTCTGACTTGTTCAGAGGTAAGCGCACGAGTTCGCTTATCGCTGCGCGCGATCTCGGGCGCCAGCGCGCTGAAGGCACAGCCCGTACCTGGATTCTTGCGGTGCGCATCGCTCATGTAGTCGTCGATAAGCTTCGCGAACGATAGTGGCTGCCCGCCGGATTCGGCAGCTTCCTTTTGACGCTGCCAAACACCGAATGCAGAGCTGACCGCTTCGGCGACCAAGTCGTCACGCGAATCGAAGTGCTTGTAGAAGCCGCCTACCGTCAGGCCGGCTTCCTTCATCAACTCCGCAATTCCGAATCCCGCGAGGCCCTTTTCGCGGAATCTCTTTGAGGCAATGGCAACGATGCGCTTATGAGTTTTCTCCTTTTGGGCCTTGGAATAGCCCATATGAACCTCCTCCAAAATAATCTGCGACCAAAGTAGGATCATGCATCTAATCCTGTATGGATTATAACGATAATCCAGAAAGTCTGCTTTCCCCAAACCCAAGGAGGTTTTAAATGCGAGCACTTCAAATCTCAGCCTACGGTGACCCTCTCAATGTCTTAGAACTCGTTGAGATCCCGGAGCCGGGTGTCCCGGGAGCGGGCGAGGTCCTGATCGATGTCGAACTAGCACCCTTAAATTTGCATGACCTGCTCTTCATACGCGGTTACTTCGGGGGCCCTCCGGCACCAACTGTCGTTGGAAACGAGGGTTTCGGTCGAGTTGCAGCGGTAGGTCCTGGTGTTACCAACGTTAAGGTCGGCGACCACGTCCTAACGCCCATCCTCGGTCTGACTTGGAGGGCGCGCATGATCGCGTCGGCGCAAGGGCTGTTCCCGCTACCCGACGGTGATCGGCTGCAACTCGCGCAGCTCGGCAGCAATCCACCCACGGCGGCGCTAATCCTCAGTGAATATGCGGACCTCAAGCCCGGTGATTGGGTCGTTCAAAATGGAGGGAATTCCGGCGTCGCTCGGTCCTTGAGCGCCATCGCGAAGCAGCGCGGCATTCGAACGATCAGCCTTGTACGGCGTCCCGAATTGATCGACGAACTCAAGGCTGCCGGAGCAGACGTAGTGCTCCTGGACGAACCTGCAGCAGTCGAGGAAGCGGTGCGCGTTATCGGCAAAGGGTCGGTTCGGTTGGCGGTCGATTCAGTGGGCGGTGATGCCACAGCCACGCTCGTTCAGTTGCTGTCGGATCGTGGCGTGCTCGTCTCCTACGCAGCAGCGACCGGCCGACCGATGGCAATCAACGCCCTTTACCTCATAGGGAAACATCTGACAGTCAAAGGCTTCTACCTGGGTGATTTCGATCCCTTGTCGAAGATCCTGCCAGCGCAGATCGAAGCCGCCCCTCTCGTTGCGTCCGGTGCGCTACGAGTCCCGGTCGCCGCGGTCTATCCGATGCCGAAAATGAAGGAAGCCATAACTCATCTTCTCAAGGGCGGTAAGATCCTGATCGATATCGCGGGCAGTTTCAATGCGTAGCATTACGACCGTGCAATTTGAGGAAAGCGAACCATAACTGACGCCATGAACTTCTGTCTGGCCTAATTGAGGGCCGCCCTTTGAGGGGGTTGTTCTCACAATCGGACAAGCGTTGGCCAGAGGAGGGGATACGGGAACAATCTTGAAGGAAAGACTTTCCCTATCAGCGATTCGTTGTCCCTCCTCAGCAAAACCTTGGGACTCAGCTTATTAGCGACCTGCTGCTGTTTTCGATTTCCGGCTCACGACCTAAATGCGCAGGCCATAAGTAGGATGAAAAATGGAGAACCAATCATGCGTGCAATGAGAGCAGAAACATTTAGTGGTTATGATGCGTTGAAGCTCGTAGAGCTTCCAAAACCAACGGTGTCGGACGGAAGAGTATTGCTGCGAATCACGGCAGCCGGCGTCACGCCGCTCGACTATACGATTCTCTCCGGCAATTTTCACACCACGAAGATGCCGCTAGTCCTGGGCAATGAAGGAGCGGGCGTGGTGGAGGAGGGAGGCGGAACGGATCTTCCCGTCGGCTCACGCGTGATGTTCTGGGGCACCTATGGCGCTTTTGAAGACGGAACCTACAGCGAGTGGATTGCTGTACGGAAAGAAGATCTTTGCCTGATACCTGACGGTGTCGATGACGTGAGCGCTGCATGTATTCCCGTCGCGTATCTCACCGCGCAAGTGGCTCTTACCTTGGCTGGTTTTCGTCTGCGCAAACCGTTCTGGCACCAGCGATCGGGGGATCGGTAGGCAACGCGATGACGCAATTGGCGCGTGCTCTGGGAGCAAAACACGCCATATCGAGCACGACCAACCATGCGAAAGCCGAGCAGGCGAAGGCGCTCGGATTCAATGAGGTCATCGACACTTCCTTGGAAACGTTGGGTGACGGCGTGCGTCGTATCACGGACGGCTATGGCGCTGATATTGTCATCGACGGGATCGGTGGTGAAGTCTTGAGCGAGGCACTCGGAGCGCTTGCGCTGGGAGGAAGCCTCACAACACTGGGGTATTCCGCAAGCCGTAAGACAACCATTGACGTGACAGATCTCATCGTGCCACAGGCCAGCATCCGGAGTCTCAATATGTTCCGTCAACCGCAGGCGACCGTTACTGACGCTTGGAACGCTATTGTCTCTCTGCTTCAATCCGGCGCGATCAAACCGATCGTGGCTAAGACCTTTCCTCTGGCAGAAGCGGCTGAAGCTCTGCGTTATCTGGTAGAGGGCCACCCCTTCGGCAGGGTCGTACTCACAATCTGACCACCTCTAATCAGAGGAGGGGAATACATGAACGGGCTTGAAGGAAAATCGCAGTGGTTATCGGAGATCTATCTTCACTCTGGTAACCACCGTCTTACGTAGAACTGATCGCTTGGGAAACGAGACTTCAGGCGGACCTTATGGGCTCAATTTCCGGGTGGTCGGCAAACCTTCCCTAATCGATAAGGTAAGGTTTGCCCGTATCTGGGAGTTGTCGAAGGGATGTCCTACTTGTAACGATCGCTTCCGACATGCCGACTTTCGGCCCTAATAGTGCTGCGCAAGTAGCGAAACATGTTGCGCAACTTGCGCAACGACCGCATCACGAGTTCCTATTTTTCTCATTGCTGTTGCAGTTCACCTTTATGCGACGGAGATCTGGGCTCCTCTCGTCTCGACAACGTTGTGCGCTGACGCCGCGGATGAGAACAGAGGTATGAGACCTTCGACCAGTGTTGGGTGAGTCAGGACCGCATCCCGCAGTGCGGTGCAGGGCAGCCCTGCGATCATCGCAATCTGGATGGCGGCCAGGATCTCCCCCGCGCCGACACCGAAGGCCGTGAACCCGAGGATGCGATCGCTATCAGCCTCCACGAGGGCCTTCACGAACCCGCGGGTCTCCGAAAGCGTGCGTGCACGCAGGGTGGTTTCCATTGGAACCTTAAACAGGCGATACGCTATCCCTTGAGCCTCCGCTTCTGTTTCACTCAGGCCGATACGAGCAAGTTCGGGGTCGGTAAACAGACAATATGGGACTTGCCTGCCGGTGGTCACACGGCTGCCGCCGGTTAAATTGGCATGGACTACGCGGAAGTCGTCGACGCTAATGTGCGTGAACTGCGGGCTACCTGCGACCTCGCCGATCGCCCAGACGCCGGGCGCGGTGGTCTGCAGCCGCTCGTTGACCTTGATGTATCTCCGGTCGGTGAGTTCAACGCCTGTCAGTTCCAGGCCGAGTCCTCCGGTGTTCGGATTGCGGCCTGCGGCGACCAATACATGACTACCCTTTAGGACTTTCTCAATTCCATTCTGCTCGACGATGACACTCACCGAGTCGCCGCTTTTGCCCGACACTCGCTTGATCCGTGCATTTAGGAGAATGTCGATGCCTTCATCTGCGAGCAGGCTGCGAAGAGCCTCGCATACATCCGGGTCTTCTTTGGACATCAGCCGCCCGTTGCGATCGATCATCGTCACCTTGCTGCCGAAGCGGCGCATCGCCTGGGACATCTCCACTCCGACGTAGCCCCCACCGACCACTAGCAAGTGTTCGGGAATTTCATCGAGTTCAAGAGCCTCGATATGGGTGAGCGGCTGCGCTTCCGCAAGGCCAGGAATTGTCTCCAGCGCGGCACGCGTGCCCGTACTAACGATCACATTCGCGCCCCGCAGTTGACGTGTGGTCCCATCGGCCAGGGTGACTTCCACCGTTCTCGGAGCCAGGAACTGGCCCGTTCCCAAAATGAACTCGGCGCCCGTCTTCCGGTAAATTCTCCATATACATCTCGTTCAGGCCGACGACCATCTTGCGCTTGCGGTCTCCGACACCCGACATCTCGATCGTGAAGCCATCGTGTGTGATGCCGAATTCCTCGCTTCGGCGAAAGTACGATGCGACCTTCGCGCTGTGGATGATGTTCTTGCTCGGCAAGCACGCGATGTTGGGGCATGACCCGCCGATGTATTTGCGCTCGACGACTGCGACTCGCTTTCCTTCGCCAGCAAAAGTCCACGCAGCGATGGTCGAGCCCGTGCCGCCACCGAGAATGACCAGGTCAAATTCTTCCGGCTGTGAGGTGTTAAGAACCTGGGCGGATGGAGAGGTCTCGGTGCTCTTCATGCGACTCTTCCTTTCTGAGCGACAGACTCACTCTTGGCTTGGATTGATTTGACGAGATCGGCGGCCGACGCTCCTTCGAGCGACAGTCCGTAGCCAACTTCCCGGACAATGCGCTCTTTCAACGGTTGAATGAAATGTATGCGGGTATTACGGCGGGTCACTTCGGGAGCCTTCAAATACAACTTGGCCAATTCCTGCGCTCGGGTCAGCGCCTGGCCGTTCGGCACAACTTCTGCAACCACTCCCCATTCCTGCGCAGTACGCGCCGGCAGTGGCTTCGGATCCAGCAGGAACGCCTCGGCTCGTCCCGCTCCAGCGCGATAGCTCCACGTGGTAAAGATTCCATCACCGGGCGCAACACCAGCGGCATAATGGCCCACATCCTGGAAGGTCGCCCCCTCGGCAGCCACAATCACATTGGCGAGCAGCGCATAGTCGGAGTGAATATGCGCGCGTCCCTCGATCGCCGCGATGACCGGCACACGTATGTTGGCTATGTTTTCCAAAACCTGAACGCCTTCGTCGTGAACCTGGCTCCAGACGCCGGGATCGGCGGCGTTGCCGAAAGATGACCAATCGACGTCCGTAATGAAGTCCCTGCCCGCTCCGGTTAGGATTACGATCTTGTTCACTCGATCCTGCGAAATACGGTAGAAGGCCTCGACAAACTCCGTATGAGTTTGTGCGGTCATAAGGCACGGCCCGCCGTTGGTGTGAAGTTGAACTGTCAGCACACCGCTGGCGTCTCGCGTCACTTTACATTATGATAAGCGGTGAAGTAGTCAGCTTGAGCTGTTTGCATCGGAGTCTCCTCTGTGTTGTTCTGACTGCGTTGTTATTGCGAGGTCAGCACATTGCGCTCAGGTGGCCACAATGAGACCGCCTGCGGCACGAATGACCTCTCCGGTGATCCAGGCTGATTCGTCTGATGCCAGGAACACCGCTAGCGGGGCGATATCCGTGACGCGACCGAGCCGGCCAAGCGGCGTCTTCTCAGCCAGAACCGCGCCGGCCCCACCCTCAAAGGTTCCCGCCGCTACATTGCCTTCGGTTTCTGTATGACCGGGAGCAATGGCGTTGACGCGTATCTTGCGCGGCGCAAGTTCGAGCGCCAATCCCTGGGTCAGCGTTTCGATGGCGCCTTTCGTGGAAGCGTACAGCAGGGCTCCTGCTACGGGATGTGAGCCGACGATAGAGCTGAGGTTGATGATGCTCCCTCCGTCGGCGCCGAACCGCTTGATCGCCTCCTGCACGGTGAGAATCGTCCCGAGAACGTTGATGTTGTAGTGGAGGTGAAAGCTCTCTTCCGTGATCTCCGCGAAGGCGCCGAAGCGGAATACCCCGGCGTTGTTGACCAAAACGTCCAGTCTTCCGAACGCAGAATCCACTTCTTTGAATAACCGCGCGACATCTGCGGCCTTGGACACGTCGGCCCCGACCGCGATCGCCTCGCCCCCGTTGTCGGTGATCGCCTGAGCGACGCGTTCGGCGCCTTCCCGGTCGGAGGAATAGTTCACGGCCACGCGCGCCCGCTGCTCCCAAGGCAGTTGCAATCCCAGCGCCTATGCCTTTGGACGCGCCTGTCACTATTGCCACTTTGTTAGACAGTCTGCTCATATTCATTCACCATTGTTCTTGGTCCGACTCCCCCTACCTTCGAACCTCCATCGTTGTAAATTGCGTCTCGCGCGTATGGAAGATCTCGATTTTGCTCCTTATGCTAAAGAGCGTTCTTAAACAGCGCGTCAACATTCAATTCTGCATCCTGAACGAATCGTCGGCAAATCTTCCCTAATCGACTAAGGTGCGGGTTGTTTGAATGTAAGTCAGAGAGGAGCACGAGGTGTTGCCAAGGCTGAACTCAGCGGTGAAGCTGATTCAGAGAACTACCCCGGAGGCTCCTTGAGAGACGATATGTATTACATCGGACTGGATGTTCACAAGAGGACGATCAGCTATTGCGTGAAGGACGCGGCTGGTCAGGTGCATCAGGAAGGAAAGATCGG
>JAOAPF010000232.1 GCA_025462755.1 Edaphobacter sp. | reverse complement strand
TCGAAGTCGAAACCCCCATGATGCATCAGGTCGCCGGCGGAGCCGCGGCTCAGCCCTTCACCACGCACCACAACGCCCTCGACCTCGACCTCTTCCTGCGTATCGCCCCCGAGCTCTACCTCAAGCGCTTAGTTGTCGGTGGCCTCGACCGCGTCTACGAGATTAACCGCAACTTCCGCAATGAAGGCATCAGCACAAAACACAACCCCGAGTTCACCATGCTCGAGTTCTACCAGGCCTACTCCAACTACCACGACCTGATGAAGCTCAGCCAAGAACTCATCATCTTCGTCGCAAAAAAGGTCAACGGTACCACCATCACCCACTTCAATGGCCACGAGATCGACCTTGGCAAGTGGACGAAGCTCTCCATGCGCGAAGCCATTATCAAGTGGTGGCCCGAAGAGTTCGGCAACAAGCCTTCGCTCGCTGATTTTGCAGATGCAAGTGCCGTGGCCGCCTTACTCGAACGCAAGAAATACATAGAGCCAACGATTCTGACAGGGAACGCTGTACTTCGCGAAGATGATCATGCAGCTGAGATCCGCAGGATGAATTCTGATTTAGTTTTCTTTCAAGCTTGTCTTGAGGGTGGCGATCCCGTCGGCAAAATCATCGCCGATATCTTCGAGACCGTAGCCGAACCCCACCTCATCCAGCCCACCATCATCTACGACTTCCCCCTGGCCGTCAGTCCCCTCTCCAAGAAGAAGCCCAACGAGCCCGACTGGGTCGAGCGCTTCGAGTTCTACATCGGCGGCTTTGAGGTCGGCAACGCCTTCTCCGAGCTCAACGACCCCGACGACCAGCGCGCCCGTTTCGAGCAGCAGATGACAGAAAAAGAGCGAGGCGACCACGAAGCCCACCAGATGGACGAGGACTACGTCCGCGCCCTCGGCTACGGCCTACCCCCCACCGCCGGCGAAGGCATCGGCATCGACCGCCTCACCATGCTCCTCACCAACTCCAAGTCCATCCGCGACGTCATCCTCTTCCCGCTCCTCCGCCCGCAGACCAAACAAGCCGAAACCAGCGAAGGCAAACATGGAGAATCAGCGGAATAGGACAAGGGCAGATTCCTCCGCTGCGCTGCGGAATGACAACCAGAAAAACAGGTACAAAAGCAAGATAAAGCAGCCGCGGGTCTTTCGGCTCGCTGCGCTCGCTCAGAAATTCAGCCAGCCGAATAGCGGCCAGAACAGCCAACCCCAACCCGTCACCACACCGCAAACGCGATATTCTAACTTTGTGGCTACCTCCGCGACTACCGATCATGTCCTCGCGCCCGCAAGGCCCCACACACTCCTTGCCGACTACGCCACGCTCTTCAAGCTCCGCATCTCAACGATGGTCATTATCACCGCCGGAGCGGGCTTCTATCTCGGCAGCCTCCAGAGCGGCATCAGCCCCTTCCATGCCGGACTCCTGCAAGCTCTCGTTGGAATCACTGTTGTCACCTGCGGCAGCAGCGCCTTGAATCAGGCCCTCGAGCGCAAGACCGACCGACTCATGCGCCGCACCGCCGACCGCCCCATGGCTGCGGGACGCATCTCACTCACCCACGGGCTTACCCTCGGCTTCGCGGCCACCTTCCTCGGCTCCGCGTATCTCGCTTACACCACCAACCTGTTGACGGGAACCCTCACGCTCCTCACCGCCATCGGCTACGTTGCTATCTACACTCCGCTCAAGCGCGTCACCACTATCAACACCTTCATCGGCGCCTTCCCCGGCGCGCTTCCACCGCTGATCGGCTGGACTGCTGCCCGCGGCATCATCGAGTGGCCCGGCGCCGCTCTCTTCGCCATCCTCTTCGTCTGGCAGTTCCCGCATTTCATGGCCATCGGCTGGATGTACCGCGAGGACTACACCCGCGGCGGCATCCGGCTCACGCCCAACCTGCCCAACACGCAATACGCCGCGCTGAGCACCGTCGTCCAGGCTCTCTTCTACGCCGCCATCATGATCCCAGTCAGCCTTTGGCCCGCCACGCTGCACGTCACCGGCACGCCTTACGCAGTAGTCGCGACCATCCTCGGCCTCGGCTACTTCTGGGCCACCATCCGCTTCGCGCGCATCGTGCGCGACCCCGACTCCGAAGCCTCCCGCCGCGCCGCGCGCAATCTCCTTCGCACCTCCGTCATCTATCTTCCACTTCTGTTAGCCGCTATGATGCTCGACGCCAAAGGACGCCTCTTCTTCTAATGCAAGCCACCGCACCCAGCACGAACCTTCGCACCCCGCCCTCGATCGTCGCCACCATCATCGGCATCAGCGCCGTCGCCTCACTCTTCCTCGCGTGGCTGGTCTACTATCATCCCCCGGTCGACGTCGCCGGCACGCGCCTCGCTTTTCTTCCCGCGCTCGACGCCGTCCTCAACGCGCTCTGCGCGATCTTCCTCGTCATCGGCTTCCGCTACATCCGTCGCCGCGAGATCATCAAACATCGCAACAGCATGTTCGGCGCGTTCATCGTTTCGACCGTCTTTCTCGTCGCCTATGTCGTCAACCACGTCCTGCACGGCGACATGCTCTTCCCCAAGGCCTACCCCACCGCCCGCTTCATCTATCTCTGGCTCCTGCTGACGCCGCACATCCTTCTCGCCATCGTCTGCCTGCCTATGATCCTCATCACCTTTTTCCTCTCGCTCACCGGACGCTTCCCCGCGCATCGCCGTCTCGCGCGCTGGACGTATCCCATGTGGCTCTACGTTTCGGTCAGCGGCGTCATCGTCTACGCGATGCTCGCTGCCTACCGCTAGCGCCTTCCCTATGCAGCCAGACACCCGCAAGCTCCTCCGCACCGGCCTACTCATCTTCGGCACCGGAGCCATGGCAGCCGCGCTGATCTTCACCAGTTTCGGCGGCATAACGCGTCGCCAGGGCCCGCACACCAATCTCGGCTGGCTCTCGCTTATGCTTGCAATCGGTTGCCTCCCTACCGGCTTCCTCACCCTGCTGCTCGCGGCGATCAAACTCATCGGCGACCGCCGCCGCTAACCTGATATCCTCACCCTCAGTGGAGCGAGCTGAGTGGTCTCATTGATACAAGCGCCATCTCTGAAGAAACTCCCGCTGCTTCTATTTCTTCTTACCACCCTCGCCACAGCACAATCGGCCCCAGTTCCAAGCACTCCCCAACTCTCTCCTCAATCCGCCTACGACCAGGTCATGCGGCCACTCGAGATCACGCGCCGCGCGATCACCAACTGGTCCGATGCCGAGACCGCCGCTCTCGCCATCGCCATTAAGCAAGCCGCCGAAGCCTGCATCGCCCGCACCCCCGGCCAGTTCACCGGCGACGACCTCATCGCCTACGCGCGCCTCTGCGCCCTTGGTCAGCAATGGCCCGCCGTCCTCACCGCTGCCACCAACTACATCACCAGCACCGATGCTTCGAAGCCGCAACTGGCCCAGGCCTACGCCTATGAGGTCGGCGCCAACCTCCACACCAACGCCCCCAAGGCCATCCTCGCCGACAGCTTAGCTATGTTGAACGCGGTACCCTACAACAGCATCACGGACGAAACCCTCTACGGAGCGCTCCACTATCTCCAGCTTGCCTTCACTCCTGACGCCCTCACCCTCTACGCCGCCCGCCAACCCATCCTTCTTGCAGCCCTCCGAAATCCGCGCCCCGCAACGCGGCCAGCGACAGCGACCGAGACGCCCGTCCCCATCCACACCCTCTACGCCGACGGCCTCGCTTTCGCCGCGCTCCAGCAGTTCGCCGGTGATCCACAAGCCGCTGCAAAAACCGTAGCCGAACTGGACACCGCTCTCCCTGCAACGCTCGAACCCGACGACTCCATCCCGATCGGCGAAACCCACCGTCAGTACGCGCTTCTCGGCACACCCCTTCCCGCCATCCCGCTGTCTCTCTCCCTGTTCGCCGCCGCCGAGACCCCACGCATCAACACCAACTACGGCGCCTCCACCGTTCTCTTCCTCTTCCCCGACTGGTGCGCCCAATGCGTTCGGCTGGCCCAGCAGATCCTTCCTACCCTCTTCCGCATCAGCGAAAGCGAAGTCCACCTCTACGCCCTCCTTGCGCAACCTGCTCCGCCCGTCCCCGCCGCACCCCAAGGCCCACCGAAACCAAGCTTCGCAAAACTAAAACCTTCAAGCACCGCACCCGGCCAACCCGAGAGTCCTAAAACAGCAGCCGAACAGCTTCGGGGCACCCCAACCCTCATCGTTCCGCCCGCAACCATCAGCCAGTTCGCCGCCACCGATTTCCCGCTCCTCATCGCGACCGACCCCAAAGGCATCATCCGCTTCATCCAGCCCGCCAGTGAAACCGCGCTCAACCCCGGCGACTTCCTCGACCAGGTCATCATGCACATCACCGAACAATGGCCCAGGGAAACACCACCCAGGGCAACCGCGCCGTCCGCTTCAACCAAACTCTGACCCCGCTCTGCACAGCCCCTCATCTGCTATCCTCATCCTTCAAAACCCGCATTAACTCGGAGCATCGAAAAAATGGCAAAAGGCGTCAATAAAGTCTTCCTCCTCGGCAACGTCGGCAAAGACCCCGAGATTCGTTCCACGGCCGGCGGCATGACCGTCGCCAGCTTCTCTCTCGCCACCGCCGACCGGCAGAAAGACGCCCAGGGCAACTGGGCAGACAAGACCGAGTGGCATAATATCGTCTGCTTCCAGCGCACCGCCGAGGTCGTCCGCGACTACGTCAAAAAGGGCACCCAGCTTCTTATCGAGGGCAAGATCCAGACCCGCTCCTGGGATGACAAGACCAGCGGCGAAAAGAAGTACAAGACCGAGATTCTCTGCAACGAGCTCACCCTGCTCGGCGGCAAACCCGGCGGCGAAGGAGCCTCCACCGGCGGCTACTCCAAATCGAACAGCACCGGTTACGATCAGCGCACTCCCGCGAACCCGGCCGACTACTCCGACGTAGGGATCACCGACGACGATATCCCTTTCTAAAAATCGTCCCTCAGCATCAAGTCGGCAGGCATCGGGCTGGACCTCCGGGTTCAGCCGATGTCTTGGAATGCCTTGCAGAAGTCTTGCTGGTATCAGTTCGCGCGGCGAAGCTCGCCGGCGGTCTAGCTTTATCAAGTAGTGCAATCAATTGACCATCCGCTGACAACGCGATGACAATCCAGCCGCCCAATCGCTCTACTCTTCCTTTGTCGGACATGGGCGCTCCTGGTCCGGCCTGACTGCATCTGTCCATGCAGTCGATCGATGTCTTACCCTCTCCAGCCGCCTGCAAACCAGTGGGCGGCTGCCTTTTTGCCCGCATTCCCACCCGCGTACTTGCGCCTCGCGAAGCTACGGCTGCGGTTCGAAGACGAGAATCGCTGCGGTTTGCTTGTCCGAAGAGGGTGCGGCGACATAGTACCGATCAAGCTCGGGCGAAAAAAACGACGTGCCGGCTCCAGGTCTAGTGGAAATTTTCGCAATCGTCTCGTAGTGGTTCGGGTCAAGCTGCTGATAGATGAAGACGAAACCAGCGTCCGCGGCTCTGCCGCCGGAGATGTAGATACGCTTCCGCTTGGCGTCGAAGTAGACTCCGTCCATTCCTTCGGCTGTGGGAAGTTTGGCGACCTCTTTGCCCGTCTGCGAATTCATTGCAATCATGTTGGCAGGGATGCGCGTGCCAACAAGCAGACGGTTAGTGGACTCGTCGAACACGGCATCGCCGGGTCGTTGACTGCTAACCGGGAAGGTGGATTTCACTCTGCGGGCGCGTGTGTCGATGACTTCGATTTCCTTCTTGAGAGATACGAAGACATAGAGCGTGTCCCCGGACCTATCCAGAAGCAGCTCGGCAGGATGTGCGGAGACGTGGATGTCATCAATGTGCTTGTCTCCTTGTGCATCGATTACGCCGATCTCGCCCTGTTCCTTCCCGGCATCGTCGCCACCATAGCCGACATAGAGCAATTTTGTACCTGGGTCATAGACAACGCGGTTCGGCCCGGTCTTGAGATGGATTGAGTCAAGCAGATCCAGTGTGTCTGCCCGGAATACGCGAAGCGTCGCATCGTCTCCGCTGGCGACGAAGAGCTTGTTGAGAGAACCGACGTAGGCAATCCCCTGGGGCTTTTGGAATCCCGGGATGCTGCGCTTCCATTGGTTCGTTGCGAGATCAATAACCTCGACGGAACCCTTCTCCAGGCCGGCGACAAAAAGCCGTTGGCCTTTAACGTCTACATCCATGTGATCGAGTCGGCCTGTTACGCCAGGCAATGGGATGGTCTGGATGAGGCGAAGCTTATTTGGAGTCTGGGCAACGACAAAGGTTGACAAGAGCAGAGCAGCAAATACAGAAGAGCAGAGACGAAACGGGATTTTCAGAGTCCGCCCTCCAGCTCCGGCGTCGGTCCACCGCAGCGAATCGATTCTATACCTCGAAGAGATTTTCTCTAAGAGAGGACGGAAACAAAGGTAAGAATCATCGCAAGTCAGTTCCAAAGCCTTCGCGGCCGATCTGAAACGAAATTCTCCACGTTGTACCATCAGTCAAGGGAATGAGGTCTCCCAAAACCGCCTGGATAATCCGGCTGATGACCTCTGCCAATTTTGAAGAACGAGGCAGACGATGTCCTATCTCTGGGTTACGGTCGGTAGTGCGCTCGGCGGCTTTTTACGGTACGCCATCAGCAGGCTGATGCTCTCCTTCGATGTCAGTATTGGCTTCCCGATCGGCACCGTTCTCATCAACGTGATCGGCTCCTTCGTCATCGGCTACTTCGGCACGCTCACCCTGCACAGCGGAAAATACCCGGCCTCCGATAACGTCCGCCTCTTCGTCATGGTGGGGATCTGCGGCGGATTCACCACCTTCTCCTCTTTCAGTCTCCAGACCTTCGATCTGATCCGTTCCGACGCATGGGGCAGGGCCCTAGCAAATATCGCTTTGTCGGTGGTGTTGTGCCTTACTGCGGTCGCCGTTGGCCACCGTCTGGCGCAACATTGGGTTCCAGACATAGCTATCGCCGAAACCGACGAAGAAGAATATACCGGCTGATCTTCTCAGCCCTCCTTACCGCCCCAAAGTGCTGTCAATTCGAGCGAAGCGCCGCACTGTCTCATCGTTCGAGGCGTAGTGAAGAAATCTGCGTCTCTAGCTCCAAACTCTCATCCTCTTCTGAGGACTAAACCTCTCCTCCTTCGCCTTGCGTCAAATGGGGTTGTGCGTTTATCGTATTAATAGTCCGTCTATCGAACGCCCCACTTCGTCGGCCGGCAAGGAAAGGGAACCTGCATGAGCCTCACCGCCCGCCAACCCATCCTCCCCACCGTTCCCCCCGTCCCCTCCGCCGTTCCTCCCGGCCCAAAAGTCACTCCAGCCGCAGCACTCGACGCCTACACCGGCGACCCGAACTTCATGACCTCCCTGGCCCGCGGACTCGTCGTCATCCAGGCCTTCACCCAGCAGTCGCCGCAGATGACTATCTCGCAGCTCAGCATCAAGACCGGCCTCTCCCGTGCCGCCGTCCGCCGCTGCCTCTACACCCTCACCAAACTCGGCTTTGCCGGTGCGGAAGACGGATCCCGCTACTCCCTTCGTCCGCGCATGCTCAGCCTCTCCCACACCTACACCACGTCGAACACGCTCTCCAGCGCCGCCCAGCCCATCCTCGAGCGCATGTCCGCCGCCCTCCGCGAGTCCTTCTCCGTCGCCACGCTCGACGGCGAAGACATCGTCTACATCGCGCGCACCCAGGTCAACCGCGTCATGGCCGTCGACCTCCACATCGGCAGCCGTCTTCCGGCCTACTGCACCAGCATGGGCCGCATCCTTCTCGCCTATCTTCCGGCGGAACAGCTGGAGCAATATCTCTCCAAGGTGAACCTCGTTCCTCACACCACCCGCACCATCACCTCGGTGGAAAAACTTCGCCTCGCGCTACGCAACATCCGCCGCAACGGCTACGCCATCTGCGACCAGGAGTACGAGGTTGGACTTCGCTCCCTCGCCGTACCTGTGTACTCTTCCTCTGGCCGCGTTGTCGCCACGCTCAATCTCAGCGGGAATGCCCCCCGCCTCTCGGTCCTCGAAATGCAGAGCCGCTTCCTTGCCCCGCTTCGCAACGCCGCCAGCGAGCTAAGCGTCTTCCTTAATTGACACTGTTCTCGACAGTCGGTACGCTGCGGCGGTCAGCAAAAGAAACAGAGCGGCGACTATCAGGTTCGGATAAATCATCACGCCATCGACGTGCGGCTCTGCTCCCGGTCTCCCTGCCCACCACGTTGAAGACGGCAACAGAAACGGGATATAGAACAGGGGAGTCCAGTAGGCACCCGACAGCGCCGCCGCTACCCGGAACGCTACCTCCGGCTCTCGTGACCGACGCCAGAGCAGCCAGGTTCCCGTCAGCGAGACGCCTGCAAGCAGAAACAGCAGCAGGGCGCCATGGAACCGCGCATGCGGATGCCAAAGAGGATTCAGCAGGTGATTGGCGCTCCAGTCGAGCACAAACGAGAGCAGACTCCCGCCCAGCAGCACAAACGTCATCAGAACCTTTGCAATCCTGATTCGCTCCATACGAGATTCCTTCCTTGAATAAGTGAGTGATCGCTTACTATTGATTAAATACTCCAACGACGTTGAACCGTCAACCTGCGGAGGCCCGCATCCAAGGCGAGATACTGGAGATTCACCGCATGAAACAGAAAGAACAAACGAACTCCACCCGAGGCAGGCCGAGTCGAAGGCCTGAGATCATCGCCGCCACTGAAGCTTTGATCCGGACGCGTGGGCTCGCCAGCACCACCACCCGCGCCATCGCCGAGAAGGCAGGCTGCTCGGAAGCAGCCCTCTACGTTCACTTCGACAACCGCCTCAACCTCCTGCTAGCAGTCCTCGAGGAGAGCCTCCCCGACATGCTCTTCCCCCTCAAGTCACTGGAGCAGTCGATCGGCTCCCGCACGCCTCAGCAAAATGTGGTCAGTGCTCTCCGCGCCATCTTTTCCTTTCACGAGCGTGTCGTCCCTATGCTCTGCGGCCTCTTCGCCGACCCTCAACTCCTCACCGCCTATCGCGAATCGCTCGCCACTCGCAACAAAGGCCCCCAGGGCGCAATCGCGCGCCTTGAAAGATACATCTCCGCGGAGCAGGCGCTCGGTCGCATCCACAAATCCATCGACGCCGAAACCGCAGCCACCATGCTGATGGCAAGCTCATTCTTTAAAGCCTTCGTCTCAAAGTTCTTCGGCGCCCCAACGCCCTCAGCCGGAGTCTTCAGAAAAATCGTGGCCGCCGCACTCGCCAGCGGACTCAAGTAAGCTCTCTAAATCGGAGCCACGCACCGCAGAAACGACATCCCGGTGTCGGTATCGACAATCACCCAGCTGGCTCCCTTCGGCACCACGACTGCCTGCCCCGGATGCAGCACAACCTCGCCTTCTGAGGTCGAAACGGCGGTTCGACCTCCCAATCCAACCAGACATCCCGGGCCGTCGAACGAAACGCTGGCCTCGGACACCTCGCCAAAATCAAAGCGGTCCACCACGAAATACTTCTGCTCAATTAAACGTGTAAATCCATCCATCACTTTTGGCGCCACTTTACCTGCCGCCGTCTTCGGCTTGATGACCTGCAAGCCCTTCTCCAGATGAAGCTCCCGAGGCCGCCCGTAGTCAAATAGCCGATAGGTCACGTCACTCGCCTGTTGCGTCTCGAGCAGCACCACTCCCGGCCCGATTGCATGCACCGTGCCTGCATCGACAAAGATCATATCCCCCACCGACACGGGCACCCACTCCATCAGCGACTCCAGCGTGCCGTCCGCAATAGCTGCCTTCACATCCCCAACGCTCACCCGATCTTTCAACCCAAGTGCAACTGCTGCCCCAGGCTCCGCCTCCAGCACATACCAGCACTCGGTCTTTCCCCGCGTCTCTCCCAAGACCTGCGCCTGCGCGTCATCCGGATGCACCTGCACGGAAAGCTTCTCCGCTGGAAACAGCAGCTTCACCAGCAACGGAAACTCCCCGCCTAGCTCCGCCGCCACCGAAGCCAGTGTCCGCCCGGCAAACGGCCCGGTCTCGACCACGCACTGCGGGCCCGTCAGCCATGCCTCACCCACCGGCTCTGTCGTGCCTGTATCGACGTACCATGGCCGCAGGTCTCGCTTGCCCCACACTCGCTCACTGAACCACGGCTTCAATCGAAACGGCGCAACCTTAGTCGTCATCATCTTTCTTCTGCTTCTTCCTCTTCTCCAGCAGCAACGCCGGAACCGGCCGGTCGCCCATCGCGTCCTTCCATAGGATAACGTTCAGCTTCGCCGGATCGGTGCGGTCTTCGTGGGTAAAGTCCATCTTCGAGCTCTCGCGCGCCCCCGGAGCCGTCCTCTGGTTCGCCGTGTAGATCAACCCATTGTCGCGGTTCGAGTAGTCCGCCGAGTACGGCGCCTGGTCCCCCGCCCCGGTAAACAGCGTGCTGATCATCGAGCTGAACGCATCGTTGTTGTTCATTGGCGGAACCCCCAGCAGCGTCTCCATCGTCCTCACCACGCTCACCGTCGAATAGAACCTGCTGTCCACCACCGGCCCGCCATCGGTCGCGCGTGGCGAATATTTGCTCACGACCAGCGCGATGCTGCGGTGCGCATCCACATGATCCGCCCCATTCTGAGCATCATCTTCGAGCAGGAAGAACGCCGTGTCGTCCCAGTACGCCGAGTGCGACACCGCGTCGATCATCCGTCCAAGCGCCAGATCGTTATCCGCGACCGAAGACTTCGGCGTCGGTCCGCCCGGAGTCGTGCCGGCCGTATGGTCGTTCCCGAGCCGCATCATTATGAAGTTCGGCATCGTGTCGTTGCCCGCCTCGCGATCAGCGATCCACCCCTTCAGATGCTTCAGCATGATCTCCGCCCTGATCTGATCCGGCACTCGCAGATTGAAGTCCGGCGACTCCGGCGCATAATGCCCCACCAGCTCGGGCTTCGTGGGAATATTCTTCGCCAGCCGGGGAATTGGCCAGGGCCATTTGTTCACCCCGCCGCCCCACTCCTCAGAAATAGCCTCGCCCGGCTTGATTGCCGCATTCTCGCACTGCCATCCCTCCAGTAGCGGCCCCTCCTGCGAACTCCCGCTCTTCTTCGCATCACAGAATGTCGACGAGATGTACTCGCCAAAGTTGTAGTGCGTCTTGCCATGCCGATCCATGTTGCCCCAGAGGTATCCACTCGCCGGCTCCACCACGTCCGGTATCTTCTGCAGAATCGGATATCCCTGCGCTACCACGCCCTCAAAGTCATACGTCCGCTGCCCGCCGCGGTAGTTCTGCTGCCACGTCTTCTCCAGGTAGTCTGTGCCGATCCCCGCAGTCGACCACACATGTCCGTCGCCCGATACCTCACCCGAGTCGTAGAAGTTATCCAGCACGCCGAACTGCAGCGCCAGCTTGTGTTCATTCGGAGTGATCTCGGCGCCATACATCGCCAGACTCGGATCGCCATTCCCCACTTGCTTTCCATCCTTCTTCAGATCTCCGAGTACCTGATCATACGTCCGGTTCTCTTTGATGATGTAGATCACATGCTTAATGTGGTCCGCCCGGTCGTCCGCAAATTGGATCCTCTCCCCTGCCGCTTTCATGCGGTTCGACTCCAGCACCTCGGCCGTCCACTTCGGCAGTTCCGGCTCCATCCCCTTCACATCCAGCACCGCCAGCGACCCATACAGCAGCGTTCCAATATACGTGGAGCTGCCCTGCCGGCCATGCTGTCCGGGCACCTGCCTTTGGGGAAAATTATTCGGCCCCGTCCCTTTTCCCTTCGCCGTTGCAACATACAGCTTGCCGCCGGTAAAGCTCATGGACATCGGCATCCACTCCGTTGGCAAGAAACCGATCGGCTCGACCATACCCTGCTTCGCCGCCTTCCCCGTCAGCTTGGTCGTATCCATCACCGCAATCGCGTCGGAGATCGCATTCGCCACGTACAGCCGCGAACCATCCGGCGACAACGCCAGCGCCTCAGGCTCCGCGCCAAAGAAGCTCTGCTGCGGCAGCCGCGTGTCGAAGTACCCCTTCACGGAAAACTGGTCCGCCCCGATATTCACCGCAGCCACGGCATCGCGATTTGCCAGCACAACGTACATTGTTTTGCCGTCGCCCGAAATTTCCAGCGCGCAGGGATGCGTCCCCGGTGCCACGGCACTCTCCGGCTTCAACAGCGCCAGCTTTCGCCCCACCGTGCCCTTCTTCAGATCCAGCTCCACCACCTCGCTCGCATTCCACAGCGCCACAAACGCCCGCGTCTCATCCTTCGAAATCGCAAGGGCCACTGGATACGTCGAAGGAACCGCATCGTTCTCCGAAAGATCAAATCTTCTTTCAATCGTCGCCGTACTCGCATCCATCAGCAACACATCGTCGGAAAGATTTCCCGCGACCAGCAGCTTCTCCGCTCCCGCCGTACCGATCACCGCGATCGCCGCCGGAAACGGCACGCCCTTGTCTCCTTCTTTGCCGCCGATCAGCATCGTTTTGCGACCCGCCGCCAACTGCTGCAGCGGAATCTTCATCATCCGTTGCCTGACAATCTTCCCCGCATCGAACCCATACACCACCACGCCGCTGCCGGTATCGCCGCTCCCCGTCCCCAGTGGATCGGACTCGGATCCCATACTCGCGTAGATATGCCTGCCATCCCGGCTGAAGGCGAGCCCGGAATACAGCGTCTGCTTCGCGCGTTCTTTCGTCGCTGGCTCAGGAAAATCCGCCACCGTTCCTGTCTGCGTATCCAGCACCGCCAGCGACTGCATGTAGTTCGACTCGAACGTCCCATAGCCCGCATTCACCGTCACGATGTACCGTGCATCCGGCGACACCGCCATCGACATCGGCAAGCTGTTCAACCGCCGCGGAGTCCCGGGCACTGGACGCACTATCTGTTTACTAGTCGGTAAATCAATCGCCTGCCCGAATGCCGCAACCGATCCCGGCACCATCACCAACAGCATCACCATCCGCCTCAAAACGTTCATCGTTACACCCTACCAACTTCGTCTTTCTGTGGCATTACAAAAGTTTTACGGTTCCTGCTACCACTTTCGGGGAGCATTACAAAAGTCTTACACCACGACGCAAACGCCCCTGTTAGCGTTGGAAATAGCAGTTTGAGGACACCGAGAAGACATGACTCCCGTTAGCACAATCGAAGAAACTCCAGTAAAGACCGCACCCAAGCTGGGCGCAGTCGTTCCAGCCGTCGCCGAAGTCACCCAGAAGATCAAGCAGGACCTCCGCATGGGCCGCGAGCACCAGCAGGGCCGTATCAATTGGATCACCACCATCTTCATGGGCCTCTTCCATGTCGGAGCCATCGCCGCCCTCTTCTTCTTCTCCTGGACGAACCTTGCCGCCTTCGTCATCATGTACTTCTTCGCGATCAACGTCGGCGTCGGCATGGCCTACCATCGCCTGCTCACGCACCGCGGCTATCGCACCCCCAAGTGGGTCGAGTACTTCGTCACCATGTGCGGCTGTCTCGCGCTTGAGGGCGGCCCCATCTTCTGGGTTGCCACCCACCGCGTCCACCATCAGAACTCCGACCACGAAGGCGACCCCCACACCCCGCACGACGGCACCTGGTGGGCTCACGCCGGCTGGATTCTCTCCGGCCGCGCCCTGCACTCTGAAACCGCTCTCCTCGGCCGCTACGCCCCCGACCTCACGAAGGACCCCGTCCACGTCTGGCTCAGCAAATACCATTGGATTCCCCTGGTCGCTACCGGCGTTCTCCAACTCATCATCGGCGGCCTGCTCGCCGGCCCCGGCCACTACATCATCGGCGCAGTCAGCATGGTTCTCTGGGGAACCTTCCTTCGCGTCACCCTCGGCCTTCACGCCACCTGGCTCGTGAATTCCGCGACGCACCTCTGGGGCAAGCGCCGCTTCGAGACCAAGGACGACTCCCGCAACAACTGGTGGGTGGCTCTGCTCACAGGCGGCGAAGGCTGGCACAACAACCACCATGCTCACCCCGTCAGCGCGCGTCACGGTCTCACCTGGTACGAGTTCGACATCAACTACTACGGCATCTGGCTCCTCAGCAAAATCGGCCTCGCCGAGAAAATCCAGATCGCCAAGTTCGATCCCAATAACCCCAAACCCGCCGGCGTACTCTAACGGGACACCATGGCCGTCTCTCCTGGCAGAGACGGCCATCTTCTTTGCACAACTTCGCCCACCCGACAGGCAACCTCTCCCGGACGATCCTCATCCTGCCAAGAAGTGATCCAACCCTGCACCGTGGACACGCTTCGTAAAGAAAAGAGGCAGGATGAGGCGCACGGCAAAACTCTTCGTTATCGCATCCCTTGTTCTCGGCGCTTTCTTTGCGCTTTCCTCTCCTGCTTCCGCGCAACCCGGTTACGGACAGCCCCAAACCATTACTTGTTCCTCCGACAATGGTAAACGGAACTGGTGCGACATCGGTCGAGCCGGCGATGCGCAGATCAGCCGGCAAATCAGCGGCTCGCCCTGCGTCCGCGGCAGCACCTGGGGAATCGACAATCGTGGCCTCTGGGTCGATGGTGGTTGCCGCGCTCAGTTTGTCATCGGCGGCTATGGACCTCAGCCGGGGCAGGGGCAAGGGCAGGGCACGATCCGCTGCTCGTCCGACAATGGCAAACGGAACTGGTGCGATATCGGTAACGCCCGCGACGCCCAACTCGTCAATCAGGTCAGTGGATCGCCCTGCATTCGTGGCAACACCTGGGGCATCGACCAGCGCGGCCTCTGGGTCGACAACGGCTGTCGCGCCGACTTCGCTATCGGCGGCGGAGGAGGCGGATACTATCCGCAACCCGGTTCGGGGCAAGGAACTATCCGGTG
>JAOAPF010000107.1 GCA_025462755.1 Edaphobacter sp. | reverse complement strand
CAGCGGAGTTGAAGGACCTTCTAGCCCAGCATAAGCTCACCTTTGTGGCTCTTTCCAGCGGCGATGTGTCCCTTGATCAGCCAGAGGCAGAGCAGAGATCGCGAAACACGTCGCCAACGCGCAGTACGTGAAGGATTCTGGCGGCCTTTATCTTCAGATATTGGATTAGCTCACGTCGTATACACGGTTGGTTAGTCCCGATGATTGCAAATGGCTTCGCCGGCACAAAATTGGGTAAACGAACTGCCGATATGGGCATCCCTCTCGGCCACCACAACCACCTCAATATTCTCAGCCAACGTCCGGCGAATCTCGATCTCATTCTCGAAAACAGCGATCCTAAATACGTTGGGCTTGAGCTGGATATCGCTCATCTCGTCGCGGGCGGAGGCGATCCGGCCTAGGCGATTGAACTGTACCCTGACCGTCTTCTTCTCATTCACCTCAAAGACGTCCACAACATTCCGGCAGATACGCCCAAGGCAAAATACCCGTTCGAATTCCTGGAACTTGGTCGCGGCCAGGTCGATTTTCGGTCGGTCTTCACGGCACTGGACAAGGTTAAGTTCCATGGGTGGGCCGTCGTCGAGCTTGACCGGGTTCCTGATAAATGGGATGAGCGGGTCCTTCGAATCGGAGCAGGGCTGGTAGCCCAACCACAGAGGATGCTTGCTTAGCCTCGGCGATGAGGGTGCTTGTGTTTAGCTGCGGGTCTAGGTGGTGGCGGTGGCAGCGGCGGCAGACCGGCTACGGCGAGTAGAAGCTTGTTCGCAGCATCGAAGAGGTTCAAGTGAGTGTCGACAGAACCGTGGGTGGCGGCCAGAAAGATAGCAGTCCGGCGAGAGTGGTTGATGGCTATATAAGTTTCGAAGCCCGCTCCGGCACCCGTCTTTTCGACGATGTGCGACGGGGAGTCGATTGGCAGGATGTGAATCCAGCCCAGACCGACGCCACTGGGTTCGCCAGCGTGGTCGAGTCCCTTTTGTTTGACCAGATTCGAAGGAAGGCTATATACGGCCTGAGTAGAAGCATCCTGTGCGGGGATGCCTGAGCTACCGGTCCGGAGCAGGTACTTGAGCCAGATCGCCATGTCGGCTGCGGTGGAGTAGAGGCCGGAGCTTCCGGCAGTGGCCTCGGTGGCGGTGCAGGGTCCGTCATCGTGGGCGCTGACCAGCAGATGTCCGCATTGCTCAGGGTTGGGAAAGAACGTCGTGTGCTGCATATGGAGCGGGTTGAGAGTGCGATCGGCAAGAAGTGCGGCGTATTGCTTGTGTGCAGCGGACTGGAGGGCATCGCCGAGGAAATCGAACGCCACATTCGAGTAGAGGGCGGCGGTACCGGGAGTGCTGCGGAGACGTTGGTTTTCCAGCCAGCGCCAGCGGGTGCGGTAGTCGGGGAAGGTGAAGTGCGGCGTATTGGGAGGAGCGTTTCCCAGTTCTCGCGGGAGACCGGATGTGTGTGTCGCCATATCGGCGAGCGTGATGGGGCGGACGCGTTTGGGCACAACAATGCTCGCCGGGGCATAGCGCTGAAGCGGATCGTCGAGCCGCAGAGTCTTGTCCGCAGCGAGTTTAGTGAGGATGTCGGTGGTGAAGATCTTTGTGAGCGAGCAGAGCCTCAACAAAGAATCCTGAGTGGGAAGCTGATGGGAGTTGGGAGCGGTTTCGCCGTATCCGCGGAAGAAAACATGATCGTCGCGAACGACGACGAGAACCATACCGGTGGATCCGGACTGAAGGAAGAGGTCTGTGCCCAGAGCGTCAATGGATTGGACTTCGGGGAGCGACGCCGGCGGGTGCGGCTCTGCAAGAGCAGACATGAGGGGCAGCACGAAAAGAAATACAAGCAGGGTGCGCAGGAGTTTAGCGTGGCTCATTCTTATTTGCAGTTCTTAGGGTACAGAACCGAGCGGCTTTTGAAGACAGAAATGATCCACTTTTTGTGCGAGTTGCTAACTTCTGGGAGCCCTGTTTCACTCAATCAACAGTCAGCATCCGATTAGCCCCTTTTTCTGGGTCCTCAAGAAAGAGGCAACATCACATCTAGCAGATCAATGCGGGTGGTATTAATGACCATTCAACTGAGAGCGTCAGTTTCCGGTTTGACCGTCATAATGTAGCAAATCAAGTAAATAACGTTGAAGCTTTCGTTCCTCGAACGCAAAGTTCTCAGGAAAAAGCCGTTTGGTTCCAGCGACAACCAGATCGAGACCTTCGCGGTCGTTGTTTGTCATAAGGGCATCCCAAACCGCTAATACTTGGGATTCGTCGGGGTTCGACTGAAGAAGCCGCTTTAGGCGGTCTTCCACTTCGTGTTCTCTTTTCGGCTCTTTTCCCGGAGCCTTTATGGCTCGCTCCAGGGCGACGATGTAGGCCGTGCTCGCAGTCTTAGAGTCAGGTTGCAGCAGGGTGATCGTCCTCGCTAAATCGACGGCATCTTCGCCGTTGCCCAGATCGATCTGCGCATATACGGCACCCCACAGGGCAGAATCTTCTTGGGGCCGCAACTCAAGGGCTCTGGTGTACTCCTTTGCTTCCTCACTCTCCTTAGCCCTGATGTCTTGTGATCCTTTACCTTGCTTCTTCATAATGGTTACCAGATGCATCAAAAGAATGGCGCGCTGCTCGTGTAGGCCGCCATTCTCGGGCACGCGTTGAATCGCTTTATCGAGACTATCTATCGCTTGCCTTGACCGTTCATAGCCCTTTGGGGAATTTCGGTCCAACTCGACGAGAGCCTGTTTATCGAGGACTCTAGCTCGTTGAATCCAATAATCCACATTCGTGGGTTTGCTCTTGAAGAGAAGATCTAACTTCGATTTAGCTTGCTCCAGCGTACCCACTACGTTCTGAGTGTCCGAAGTGTCCCTGGTCTCAAGCGCAACCTTCGTGGTTTGGGCCAGGTTGAAGGCGATTTCTTTTTCTGAACCGACGGATTTGAGACGCCTTTTGGAACTCCTTTTTGCTTCATGGAGCACTATGTCTTGTGACCAACTGGCAAGGTTGCTGGCTTCTTGTGCTTTGTCCTGATAGCCGTAAACGAGACTGAGGTAATAGCTTCCCTTCCAGTTCTGAGGTTCGTCGACCGCCCATTGACGAAAGACTTTCTCCGCGTCTGGATAATCGGCCTGCTGTAAGTAGCTCTGTCCCAATAGCTCGGGAGCAGAACTTTTGAGCATCAAGTAGGTAGCGTCCCGGACAAGTTCAGATGGGTCAGCGTGCGCAGAAGGGGGTGTCTCCCAAGATCTCGCCGTATGGGCATTATTCAACCGTATCCTGCCGACCAGGCCCTCTGGAGAAGAGACCACATCTCCTCCAATGATCCACTGGTCATATCTTGCCTGGTTGTACAAATGCAAGACGCTGTCTACCGATATGCCTTTCAGCTCGATGCCGTAGGAGGTCTGAATCGGAACCTTGATGGCTTGGTGCAGAGATACGGGCTGGGCGCCGGTGCCCACATATTTGTAATAGTCAGTTCCGTGAAATTGAGCCGCATGACTAGCGGCATCATTCAAAATGTCCACGACGATATCAGAAGCGCTTTTGCCGGATAGCGAGGTGCGGTTGCCGATCTCCGGAGAAATTTCAAATGGCTGAACGGTGACCATGTACTCCGGAGAAAGCTTCCCAAGAACATACCCACTGAATAACCATAAGGCTAAACAGAGAACAATCATCAACATCCCCAGGGGTATCGACAATTTGCCAAGGAGCGCGCCCAGATGCTTGCGTAAAGAGGATGTCATCTTCCTATCCATCGACGCAGAAGGGTGTTGGAAATACGATTCACGGGCATACGCATGACGTCTTTTCCCGGAAAAGGAAGGTCGGTTTTGTAGGCGTTCGCTTTGGACAGCCATGACCTTGTCTCCTTTGATGAGCAGCTTTACGTCTGCTTTCACTCTTTAAGCGAAAAAGGAGCAGGCCAACCGCCACCTTTTAGATTTTTATTTTTTCCGCGCCCATGTTGGCGTCACATCGGATTCGAGAAGCCGATTGCACAGGTCATTGATTCTCTAACAGCAACTCCCTTTGAGGAATTAGGCGGAAAACCCTCTCCATACATGTCCATGAAGCCCATATAGCCGTGCCGTCTATTCCATCTATACCGTTAAGAGCTTCGAGGATTCACCCCACTTAAGGGGGAAAGTCCGTGCCCCTCCACGACTGACCGCGACCAGCGCTTGCCAACCGGCTTTGCTCATCCGAAGGCGCTGGCCGTCATTGAGGATTACAGTTACTTTTGTGCGGCCTTCGCGCACAATCTCTCGCACCCGCGTCACGTTGACAATGATAGACCGATAAATCCGTACGAATACTCTTGGGTCGAGCGTGTGGGCGAGTTGCTTAATCGTTCGCGAAACATGAGACTCTTCGTGCCCACGTGCAGACAAGGATAGTAATCCGCCGCTTCGATCCGATCGATGTCGCTAACTACGAATGCATCCTTCATCCCATTGCGAATGAGGAGACGCCCGGGATGTTCTATACGGACCTGCCCAAAGCTCTCGAGAGAAGCCAGAATCGACTGCAGTTGCTCATGCGTGATCAGGGCTCGGTTGCCGCTACTCTCTCTCACGCGGCAGACAGTTGACCGGAGCCGCTCGGCTTCAACGGGTTTGGTCAGGTAGTCGAGTGCGTGCACCTCAAACGCCTGGACAGCGTAGTGGCTGTACGCTGTAACAAAGACGATAACAGGCATCTTATCCGCACCGACTTGCTCAATCATTTCGAAGCCTTGCTCGCCAGCATTTATTTCCCCATACAGGGTAGGCCGCTTTCACGGAGAACTGAACCTTTCGCGGAAATGGAAGCTGTACTGGACGCCCACAAAAAATAGAAGACTTCTCATTTCCCGGGCAGATCCTTTCGGTTGCGCCTTTCGCATGCTGCGCAGACGGAAATCAAAAGGGGCCACCCTCATCCTTCTTCAGAATTGTCCTCGAGCCAATGCTCGGGCCGAGCAGCCGGTTGGCGGCTCTCGGGAGCCAGGAATCACGCGGTTGGAATTGCGCAACCGGAATCTTATCCCCGACCATCTAGGCCGCGTGGAATACGACATCGTTGGCGAGGTTAGCCATACGAAGACTCCAGTCTTCGCAAGGGCGAGCGTCAGTTTTACGGTCAGAGATCCTATAAATACTGCGGAAGCAAGCCTGACGAGCGAGTGGGCCGCCTGCACCGCTTCGCAACTTCAATTCACCTCTCTGCCGTTGATGCAGCAGAAGCCCCTGATCAATGTTCGGGCCTATCAAGCCCGGAATATTTCGAGAAAGACGTGCTCGGTAGCCGGCATTCCAAAGCTGCGTTTCATGGATGGCAAGATAGACAACGTGTACTACCTTCCGAAAGCGTGCCCTAATTGCGTCAACGATGGATTCGTTCCACGTCCAAACGGCCGGATCGATTTACAACCAGGCGATGAGGCACATTTCCTCGTCACCGGAACGGAATCGATACCAAAAAAAATCCTTGGATGCGTTGCTTCCAGCCGTTTCCGACCATTGAAGTGACGCCCGCACCCGGCGATCCACCAGTATCTCTGCCGTTTGCAGAGGCGTGCGCAGCAGTCGACATCAGGGCGTGGCGCCAAGGCCATCCCGGGGACAGAGTAATTCTTTGCAATGGCGCCTGGGATTCGAAAGGCATTGAAAGCGATGTTCAAACTGGGGCTGTTTGGGCTGCCCGGCGCGTCGATTGGGGCAATGAAGATCGTCGGCTGGATCTACACGCTGATTGTCCTGGCGGCTACGGTCGTCCTCGCGAGGCGGACGCTGAATCGCGAACAGGAACCGCTGGCGCGGCTGGCGATCCTGACACTGGCGTCGCTGCGTAGTCCGTTTCTTCCGCCGTATGCGGTCATCCCCGCGCTGTGGCTTCTCACTCTGCTGGCGGCCACCGTTGCGCCCACGGTCAGGACCTTGGGCGGCGTGCTCCTGGGTTGGGTGATACTCAATGTTGCGATACCGCAGCAGGGCCCGGATCCAAGACTGATCTCGGCGATCATCCTGCTGCCTCAGGCAGTCATCGTCATGCTCATCGTGCTTGGGTTGCGGAGTCGGGCAGACCCATTGGGTCATGCGTCTGCCTCACTCGGTTTGGCGACTCCATGCCTGAAATGACAGGACTTTCCGCTCAAAAGCAAAAACGCTGCCTGCGGAGGCAGTTCCAATCCATACAAACAAAACGTGCTTGTGGTAAATAGTAGCAACGGCCGGCTCCTGATGCTCCGACAGCTCAATGATTAACTTGGCCTGTTCTCAAGAGGCTAAGATTCTTAGTTTCCGGATTGCCCGTCACTCGGGAGCAACTACGTCGTTGGGGACGGACCGGGGATCACTTCCGCTATGCCGACTTGAACGAAGCCGCAAGAACAGCGGCGGACGCATGCGCGTGTTCTTGGACTGACATTTGAGGCAGCGGGGGTAGCTTGGTGCGCAGAGGAGGATTCTCTGTGAACCAACTACGTTATC
>JAOAPF010000218.1 GCA_025462755.1 Edaphobacter sp. | reverse complement strand
ACGCAAGTGAATCGCTCAACTCTTCCAATCTGGGTTGAATGTCTCCGAGGTGGAGGCAGGTTGGGAACTACTGCAGCCCTAAACCAGGACCGTACCGCCATCTACCACCACCGTCTGCCCGGTGCTGAATCCTTCCTGCATCAAAAATAAATAGGCTTGCGCGATTTCATGAGCTTCCCCGACTCGGCCTACTGGCAGACTCTTGCCCACGCTCTCATACAGGTTCTCGCGATCTGCCGCAGTCATGCTCTGCCAGAGGTTCGTCCGAACGACTACGCGCGATGCCAAGCCAATTCGAGACCTCCTGCGCGATTTAGAAAGGGGTGAATCGCGGCGAGCCTTGATCGAGAAGATCGAGGAGCGAACCGTTTTCTCCATTCGAATCGAAACTTATGTATAATCCGCCGATGCAAGGCATACCCTGGAGCACAATCGCGCTCGGCTCGCTGTTGCTCATCACGGCCCGATCAACAGGAGGACAGGAAGTGAAATCTCCACAACCTGAAAAGTCGAAGCTGCCTGTCAAAGCGGAGCAGCGCGGGCGCATCGTTGGAATCGGCGGCGTCTTCTTCAAATCCGCTAATCGTGATCAGATGCGCGAATGGTATTCGAAGCATCTTGGACTCGCTGACAAAGGCGAAGGCGTGATGCTTCCGTGGCGCGAACACGACGACCCGCAAAAGGAACACGTTACCGTTTGGACGGTTTTTCCCGCCTCCACTAAGTATTTCGATCCCAGCCCTGCACCCTTCATGATCAACTACATCGTGGACGATATGGATGCTTTGCTCGAGCGCTTAAAACAAGAGGGAGTAAAGATTGACGACAAACGTATGGATGAATCCTACGGTCGCTTTGCCTGGATCTATGACTCGGATGGAAATAAGATTGAGCTCTGGCAGCCGCTGCCCGCAAAGCCCTAAGGGCCTTCCCCTGCACTTACTCAATCATTCTTTCCCTCATCATTCTTGCCGCCCTCATCGCGAGGTCTCCTTTCGCCGTCGCCGCTGCTCGCTCTCCTTTATTACTTCGCTCAAATCCGCAACCGGCCGTATCTCAATCGGTCCAAGTCCATACTTAAAGCCCGGTTGCTGTGAGACAAGCTGAACGGCATGATTGAGGTCTCGCGCCTCAAGGATTTGAATGCCGCCAAGCTGTTCCTTGGTTTCCGCATAGGGGCCATCAGTCGTCGCGACTTTGCCGTTTTTCCAGTACAGGGTCAACGCGGTCTCCGGAGGCTGCAGAGGTACTTCGGCGACAAGATGTCCGTTGGCGCGCAGATGGTCGTTGTACTCAAAGCATTCGTCGAACGTTGCGTGGCGCTCGTCCTCGGACATCCCTTCGAATTTTCCTGACTCGATGTATCCCAAGCAGATGTATTTCATCGGTCCTCCTTGTTTCCTGTGAGTCCTTGTTTTCCTATGACTCAGAGCCGTAGCTCATCGTTCTGTTATCAGATAGTCGTTCGGGAGGCCAAAAATCGACAGCTACTCCATTTTTTTAGCCTCGTCAGAGGAATCTGTGGGTCACTGATGTGTTCGAGTGGCGGCCGGAAGTTGGGCTCAAGGGTGCACTGTCCTTGCGGCTCCGCTCAGGGCAGGCTCTTCGCCACGAATGCGAAGGACGGGGCACTCTACTGTGTTGGTGATGCTAGCGAGATCAAAGCCTGGGCCAACCCGCCCTACGGCTTCTTTTGCAGCTGGTCGCGGTATTTCTTGACGAACGAGCCCAGCCGGCCTTGCCAAGTGAACATGAAGGGAAAGCGCTGAAATTGCTGCATCATCGTCTGTGATTGCCATGCTTTCGTTTTGTCCAAAAATCCCCCATAGATAATTTGGCGCTGATCAAGATTCTTGCTGCCGAAGGCCACCGCGAAGAGGAACGGGGCAATCTCGTATTGTGAGGGCGAGGATTTGTCTTGCGCAGCGACCACGTCATAACATCGCTCGGCCATTGGAACAGTCAGCTCCAGAGAATTGCTGAACAGATCGGGAACATAGTAAAAATTCAGATCGCCGGCGTTTGCATCCAGCCATTTTTTCAATTCACTTTCGTTAACGGAATTGCCGAGATAGGAATTGAATTCCAGAAGCAACTCCAGCTGGCATGCTGCGGCGATGTACTTTTCATACGTTCCGAAATAAGCCCCCCACGAAGCTGAGATGCGCTCCTTCCAGAAGAAGGCGGATCTCCCCTGCATCAGTTCACCACCAGTGAACATATTGCTCGGCAGAGGCCAGAGCAGAATCGGGGCTTTGTCGCTAGCCGAATGGTCGATACGTATTGGTACGATGCGGCACTGAAGAAAGGGTGCGAGGAATCTGGGCCTGTCCCGCATCACGGCATAAATCGCCACGCATCTGAATGCGATAAATATTTCAAATGCGGGGCGCCACCACTGCAACGTGCCTGTGAGCTGGCCATAATACTCTGACTTGAGTCGGCGTAGATCGCGCGATTCTTCAAAAGCTTCAGTTAGCATCTGCACCGCCGAGACAATCCATTCCTGTTTTCCATTGTGCTTGATGATGGTCAGGCATGCAGAAACGAGAGACTGAAGTGCGGGAAGGTACTCGTCCCTGAAGAAATCGCCAAGGCAGAAGCGGATGACTTCAGGTCTTGCGGAAACGGCTGCTGAATGTCCTGCTTATTCCAGCCCTCAACGAGGGATTCGCGGATAAGCTCGACGAGCATGGAAAAACGCGCTTCATCACTGTCTGCGATTAGCTCGTTAACAAATCCCTGAAAATCAGTCGGCGGTCCCACAAGAAGTTCTCGAACGGGAATCCGCGACGGCGGCATGCCGCTGGTGCGAGGAGCCGATATCTCAGTGAAGTGCTTAAACCGCTTTCTGGCCCTGTCTTCCGACTCTTCCTCCATACGCTGTCGGTACATGAGGTCGAGATCGGCACGGGTAATGAGTTGCACGCCTGTACCTCTCTTGATCCAGATATCTCCTACTTGCAGTCGAGTCTTGCCGTCTGGCTTCTTGGCTTCGGTCTTTATCACTATCGGGCGATTCTGGACCGCATTGAAGATGATGACGATCAGCGCATCTCCGCTATCAGTGTGCAAATTGTTGAAGATCTCAATGTTGGGAACAGGATCGAGATACTTTTCGAGTATCGGCGTTACCCGCGCCTGATCAAATTCAGTGGCATTTGTGACGGAATAGAACTGTTGGTCGGCTGGATCAGCGCCGACTATGATGTAGCGTTCTTGCGAGGATTCGGCATTCGCAACGCCCTGTATTAGCTTGATGAAATCCAGCCGGTCATCGAAGTCGTCCCGGGACAGCGAAGTGGAACGTTTGAACTCGTAGCGTGAGTGTTCCACCCCTTGCTTGATGAGAGATTGGATTTCGGTAAGACAATTCTTGAGCCTCTCTGAGAGTTCAGGTGGAGACGTTTCCTTACCATCGGGATTGTCAGGCATCCGGTGCTCCGGTCATGAGATTACTCAGCCGCCGGAATTTGAATCTTCGTCACTCAAAGTAAAGAATTGGCGGGTGGCGCACCTTTAACGATCTTTGAGTGCACCATTCCCACTGAGGGTGATGCCCGCCAGATCAAAAGCCTGGGCCACCCGCCTCAAACCAACGTTCTGACTTGAGCCGCTCCCATGCACCGACGATACGCGGCGGCGTGAAGGTTCTGCGCTTGTGGTCATTCCATGCGTGTACCGCTTCCACAACGGGACTTGGATTTGTACGTCCCCCTGCTACACGGTCATGCGTAACAACCCAATGTACGGTGGACAGCAATTCCAAACCATAGGGCGTTTCATACCCGTCAATCAAGGCGGTCACGCGATCTAGCCGGTCGTGGGTTTCTTTCTCATCCGCAAGGAATGCTTCAGCCTCTTTGACCGCTTCAGGGAACAACTCCAACGAAACATCGCGACTCCGATCACCATAGCCACGCACATAGTGCCCCTCAATTCTCTGCAAGACGTGGTGAAGGTTCTCAGCGTATGGGCCGTACTTCTGCTTTTGAAACTTGAGGTCAAGCGGCTGACCAGCTTCCTGGAGGAAGTACGCTAGCTTCTGAATTTCTAAGAGTGTTAATCGGTAGCCGGGCAAGACATAGCGGCTTAGGACTTCCAAGATGACGGCGCGCCCCGGTGTCATCTTGGGGGGCTTGGTTGCAATCTTCATGTCCTCCGCTTTTGGTGCGCCGTCCGGGTAGAACAATTGAACCTCGACATCCCGCAACTCAAGGAATGCTTGCTCTATGAGTGGCCGCACCTCATCCCAATCCAACCCGCCGTTTCCGCACCCTAATGGCGGCACAGCAATTGAGTGAATACACTCTTTCTTGACTACTTCAATGAGGGCTTTTAGCCCGGACTTTATGTCCTCAATTTTCGATTTTCCCTTCCAATGCCTCTTGGTGGGGAAATTGATGATGAATCGCGGATTGTTCTCGCGGCGGAACACAAACATTTTGCCGATCTGCACCTCTTCACGTTTGCAGGCAGCTTCATACGCCGCATAGTTGTCCGGGTAGGCCAGTTTGAATTGCAGAGCAATGCCTTTTCCCATAATGCCAACCGTATTCACCGTATTAACTAGGGCTTCTGCCGGTGTTTTGAGCAGGTCCCCATCTCCGCGAACTATCATCTAGTAGTACCAACCCTGTCTAACCGTAACTGGGGGTTTGTTGCCATTCAAAATTCCCTGCACTTTTTGTGCGGTGCCAGTATTGCACACACCTATTTCAGAAACGAGTGTCCACGAAAGAAATTTGTGGACCAAAAATTCTGCCTGTCTGCACCGGCATCTGTCCGGGTAGTCATCCGTGTCAAACCAATACCGCGATTCCATTAACTTCCAATCAATCTTGTCCAGATTCTTAAAATCATCGAAGAAGTCTGTATAGTCCATCGCAGCGTGGCCTTCTGTGAATACCCACTTCAGACCCGCTTTGTCCACGGCTTCTGTTGACGAACATAAATAAACGATTGGAGCCTGCCCCGCTGTGTAGCCTTCCACCTTGCCTTGGTTTATCGCGTACAACATCGGCGACCGTGGTGCAAAATAAAAGGGCACGTAATCGGCAACCACACCTCCTGGACCTACGGGCACCGTCTTTTTAAGACGACGTGCCTTTATGTTCTTGTGCGCAATATTGACGGTAGCCACTTTTTGAGCGTCAACGTCACAACATAGCCCACCTTCCTCAATGATCTTTGGAAGGTGCTCCACGGGCGTTATGTGATAAATCGGCGGCACGGATGTGGAATATTATCGCATTCCGTTTTCGCCATGTATCAACTCCACAGAATGACCACAGCTTACCATCTTTCGCCATCCGTTCGCTATAGGGATATTCGTGCACTATTCAAGAAAACTACCGGCGGATGGCCCACCCTTCACGATCTTTGCGTGCACCACTCCCACTGAAGGCCGGGGCACCCACTGTGCTAGTAATGCCCGCATGATCAAAAGCCTGGGCCACCCGCCACTCTTAGAACTCTAATTCGGCAATCAACTTCAAGAGTCGAAGAAGTGTTGTGCGTTCTTCCGGAGTCAGTTTTTTTCGGAGCTTATCGTCAGCGGCTATCCTCGCATTGATCAGGCGTTTCCTGTATCTGTGGCCTTTTGGCGTCAACGTAACGTGAATTGCTCTGCCCGATTTTGCTTTTCTCTCCGACACAAGCCCTTCCTGAACCATTGACTTGATGGCTCGGTGCACGACAGTTCGGTCGAAACC
>JAOAPF010000203.1 GCA_025462755.1 Edaphobacter sp. | reverse complement strand
TAGTACTTGAATACCGTCAATTCTCCAAGCTCAAGTCCACCTATCTGGACTCCCTTCCTCAGCTCGTCGACGCTCAAGGTCGAGTTCATACGACATTCAATCAGGTAGGAACTGCGACGGGGCGTCTGTCGTCAACTAATCCGAATCTGCAGAACATCCCCGTCCGCACCGCGCTTGGACGCGAGATTCGCGCTGCTTTCATCCCGGCTCCAGGCAACGTGCTGATGTCGGCCGACTATTCGCAGATCGAACTGCGCCTGATGGCTCACTTCTCGCAAGACCCTCTGCTGCTCGACGCTTATAGGACTGGTAAGGACATTCATACGCTTACTGCGAGTGAAGTATTCGGTGTCGATGCTGCGACTATGGATAAGGAGACGCGTGCGCGCGCCAAGGCCGTCAACTTCGGTATCGTCTACGGCATCAGCCCGTTTGGATTGGCAGCGCAGCTCAACATCGATCAGAAGACTGCCAAACAATACATCGAGACTTACTTCGACCGCTACAAAGGCGTTCAGCGGTTCATCGAGGAGACACTCGAGACGGTGCGTCGTGACCAGTCAGTCAGGACATACTTTGGCCGTATTCGTCCGATTCCGGATATTCAGTCGCGGAATCCGAACATGCGCGGCTTTGCGGAGCGTACTGCGATTAACACTCCGCTGCAGGGAACTGCGGCGGACCTTATCAAGCTGGCGATGCTGAAGATCGATCAGCTAATCCGCGATCGCAAGCTCAAGTCGCAGATGACGCTTCAGGTACACGACGAGCTTCTCTTCGACGTCGTACCCGAGGAGGCGGAGGAGCTTCAGCAACTCGTCAAACGAGAGATGGAACATGTTGCCGAATTCTCGGTCCCAATTGTCGCCGATGTTGGAATCGGCCAAAATTGGCGTGATATCAAGTAGTCGTTTATTTCTTTCGCTGATCTGCTCTACCATGCCTCCATGCGATGTGTAGTTCTTGCTCTCTTTCTTACCGTCCCGGCTTTAGCACAGCAACCTACGCTGCTCTTGTGGCCCAATGGCAACCCAGAGCCTTCGAAGGTCGTTGGCCCAGAGATCGATCCGAGTACCGATGCCAACCGAATCGTCTCCGGCAAGCTGACGGTTCGGGTTACAAACGTCAGTAAACCGAGCCTTGCGGTCTACTCTCCCGAGCCGGCGAACAACAACGGCGCTGCTGCGCTCGTCTTTCCGGGCGGGAGCTATATCAGGCTTTCTTACAATCTTGAGGGAACTGAGGTCTGCGATTGGCTCAACTCTCTTGGCATGACGTGTGTTTTGGTGAAGTATCGCGTGCCTGAAGAAGGCCATTATCCTGAAAATGTCGAAGACCTGGAAGACGCGCAACAAGCTATGCGGCTCACCCGTGCTCACGCCTCCGAGTGGCACATTGACCCGAACCGCCTCGGCGTTATCGGCTTCTCGGCTGGAGCTCATCTTGCTGCGATCCTCAGTACTCATCCGGACTTTCAAGGTAAGACTGTTCCTGCATCCACCATCGACGCGCGTCCCAACTTTCAGATGATCATCTATCCTGGCTGGCTCAGCGGCTCTGACGGCAAGGTAAACCCTGCTCTTTTGCCCAATCAGCAGACTCCGCCGACGTTCCTGCTTCAGGCCGAGAATGACTACACGGCCCACGTCGAGAACTCCCTTGTTTACTTTCAGGCTCTCAAAGATGCGAAGATTCCCGCGGAGCTTCATCTGTTCACGCAAGGGGGGCACGGGTTTGGGCTGCGTCCGACGGAGTTGCCTATCTCGCATTGGCCTGCCCTGGCTGAGACCTGGCTGCATACGATTCATATTCTGGGGCCGGCGGGAGCGGTGGGGCGTCCGTGATCAGGGGGCGACGGCTGGCGGGTTGTGCGGGTGTGCCAGATGTCGAGGAGGGTGGAGGCGAGGGTGAAGAGGACGGGTCCGAGGACTATCCCGATGGGGCCGAAGGCCGCGATGCCTCCGAGGATGGACAGCAGGATGGTGGCAGTGTGGGCGCGCAGGTGGGAGCCGACGAGGACTGGATAGAGGATGTTGTCGATGGTGCTGACGATGACCGCTCCCCAGATGGCCAGGAGGGCGGCTTTGCCCCAGTGGCCGGTGAGGCCGAGGTAGATGGCGACGGGCCCCCACACGAGGTAGGAGCCGAAGGCGGGGATCATGGCGCAGGCGGTAAGGGTGAAGGCCCAGAGGAGGACGCCGGGAACTCCGAGGACCCAGAAGGCGAGGCCGGCGAGGACGCCTTGCACGGCGGCGATGGTGAGGCGGCCGAGCGCGGTGGCGAGGATGGTGTTGCCTACTCGGTCGAGGAGTTCGGCGGTCTCGTGCTCGTGGAGGGGGAGGAGCGAGCGCAGCGAGGCGAGGGCGAGCGTGCGGTCTCGGAGGAGGAAGAAGAGGAGGAAAACCATAACGACGAGCTGAGTGATGATGCGGAAGGAGTGGCCGAGAAAGCCGGGGAGGTTTCCGCCGACGTAAGCGGCGATGTTGCGGGTGGCGTTGTTGAGGTCGATGGAGGCTGTGAAGTCTTCGATGCGAGAGGCGAGCGCGGGACGATTGGCGATGAAGCTGGTGATCTTTTCCTGATGGGCGCCGTTGCGGAAGGCGTTGATGGTGCTGAGCGCCTGTTCGCCGAGCTTTTGTGCGAGAAAGTATGTGGGGATGATGACGGCGAGGGCGATGAGGGCGAGCGCGATGGCGGCGCAGAGGGAGCGGTTGCTGATCTTTGAGGCGAGCCAGTCATAGGGGCGCTGGGTGATGACGGCGAGGACAATGGCGCCGACGATGGCGGAGAAGAAGGGGCGGAGGAGGAGAGCGCAGAGGATGAGGACGCCGAGGGTGATGAGGAAGAGGGTGATCTGCTTCCAGGTTGTTCCTGCACGGTCATCCGGCATGGGTTCTTGCTCCGTCTGGTTTGGATGCGGCTGGGTGGTTCGGGCTTGAAGCTTCATTCGATCACCAATCGGTTCGGTTGAATGGGTTACTTTCAGGTTAGTTGCGGAAAGGCGGAACTCTGCTCGCGCCCGCATCTTTGAGTACCTGACGCCCTCCGCTCCCCAGACTCATAGCCTACCCGATATTAAGCGACTGATTCTATTGCCTTTGCTCTGCTGTTATTTTTTCTTTTACGTTTTCAGCCCAGAAATTGTATGTCAAGCCCCCAAAGACTATAACCCATTTAGATTTAGGGAGATCGGCTTGGCATGTTTACCCCTGCCAACCGGCTATACTGGATATAGATCAAAAGAAAGCCAAGCCATAGCCCACTAGACCGCTGGGCCTGCTTGCGTTTTCGGCCGTAACTCCTTTCTTTGCCCAAATTTAGCTGTAACCCCTTTATTATGACGAATTTGCAACGATTGATTCGGCGCAATATCATGAATACAAAGGATTTATCGCCGGGCAATGGGGGGTACCCCCACCTCAGAATGAGAGGCGAAGGCAAAGACCGCAGCAGATCCCTACCGGGGATGGACAAAAGCAAAAGCAAAACCCAAAGGAACGCAACCGGACAAACTCAGAGGCAAAGGCAGAAGCAAGACGAAGGGCTTATCGCTTTTTCAATGCCTCCAACTCGTCGAGGGTGCGAGGCCAGTCTGCGCCGAGGAGTCGTGACAGGCTTCGGTCGGCGAGGACCTTCCCGCCAGTCTGGCACTGGGCACAGTAGTTGGTCTCGTTGTCGGCGTAGCGGATGCGTTGGATAGGCTGGCCGCAGGTTGGGCAGGGCTGTCCGAAACGGCCGTGGACGGCCATATCGTTGCGGAAGGCGGTAACTTTCTCGGGGAAGTTGTGGCTGGCTTCGGCGTTGAGACGATCGATCCAGAACTGCAGGGTGTCGCGGGTGGCGGTGTAGAGGCGCTGCCATTGTTCGGCCGTGAGTTTGTGGGTGAGCTGGATGGGAGAGAGGCGGGCGGCGTGGAGGATCTCGTCGGAGTAGGCGTTGCCGATGCCTGAGAGGATGCGTGGGTCGGTGAGGGCTCGCTTGAGAGTGCGGTTTTCGGCTGTCAGTGCGGCGCGGAATTGTTCGAGACTGGAGGCGAAGACGTCGATGCCGCCGGGATCGACGGATTGCATGTCGTCTTCGCTGCGGAAGAGGTGGAGGGAGGCACGACGTTTTGAGCCGGCTTCGGTGAGGACGAGAGAGCCTTGGGGAAAGTCAAAGGCGGCGAGATTGTTGCGACCGCCTAGTTTGGCTCCGAGGGGGCGCCAGTGGAGACGGCCGGCGATCATCAGGTGCAGGACGAGCCAATAGCCGTTGTCGAATTCGATGGCGATACGCTTGCCGATGCGGCGCAGAGAACGGATGGTGTGGCCTTCGAACTCTTCGAGGGGTGGCTGGACGGTGCGCAGGAGGAAGGGGCTTGCTATGCGGATGCGGGTTAATGGCTGGCCCGCGATGCGTCGCTGAAGCGCAGAGAGATAGGCCGTAATGTCGGGTAGCTCTGGCATGGTGTTAGCAGCTTCGAATGATGATAGCGGTTGTGGTTGGATTTAGAGTACCGTCGTGCTTCACACGATGCCCACATCTCAAAATCGAGATATGGGGCACCCGGCACCCGGCGTATCGCGCGTTTTGAGAGCCTGTGCTGGGTTTCCTGTGCTAGACTTCTGCCATTCCAATGGCCGAATCTGTGCACGTCCCAGAACTCGCGGTCAAGTCCCCGTACGTTTCAGATACTCTGCGGCATTCTGCGCTGGTGAGGGGCACGCACTGGATTTTTACTGCGAGTTTTTTTGGATTGCTGGTGAGCGGTTGGGCGATTATTCTGTCGCACCCTCATTTTTACTGGGGTGAAACCGGAGGCATAGGGACTCATTCGATTTTGGATCTTCCGCTTCCGACGATGTTGGGTGGACCGTCGGGATGGGGCCGCTCGTTGCACTTTCAGTCGGCGTGGTTCGCGGTGCTGACGGGCTTGGTGTATTTAGTCTCCGGTATTCTCACGCAGCATTTCCGCAATGAGATGCTGCCTGCACGGCGCGACCTTTCGTGGCGATCGTTCCGGGCTGGGGTGGTTGATCATCTCAGGCTCAAGCGCCCTGTCGACGATGGATCTTACAACCTGTTGCAGCGTCTTTCCTACCTCTGCGTCGTGTTTGTGCTGTTTCCGTTGACGATCATGACCGGGTTTGCGATGTCTCCGGCGATCACGTCGGTATTTCCTTCGCTGGTGACGGTGTGGGGCGGACAGCAGTCGGCACGCACGATTCACTTTGTGCTTGCAGACCTGCTGACGCTGTTTGTGTTCGTACATGTTGCGATGGTCGTCTATGCGGGATTTGGCAGCCGGATGCGCGCGATGATTAAGGGCCGGGCGGGATCCGGAAAGGAGTCGCTATGAGTAGCTCGATTAGCCGCCGCAAGATGATTACGACAGGCGTGGCCGCTGTGGCCGGAGTTTCGGGGTTGGCTGCTTCGCGGATCGCAGGTCACTATGGATTGATTCCGCCGGATAGCGGCGGGATCTGGGGCGTGGGCGAGACGCTGACTTACGCGGCGCAGCGGGTGTTGATGTCGCATCATTCTATGGCTCGCGAGTTTAGCCTGAGCGATGTTTCGAAGGTGGTGCCGGTGAGTGGTTTGCCTCCGAAGACGGACCTGTATCAGGGGCTGTTGGCAGGTGGCTTCAAGGACTGGCGGCTGACGGTCGATGGAATGGTTGCGCGGCCGGGTACATTCGCTCTGGAGGAGTTGAAGCGCATGCCAGCGCGGAGTCAGATTACACATCAGGCCTGCGAAGAGGGCTGGTCGTTTATCTGCCAGTGGACGGGCGTGCCGCTTTCGTATGTTTTGAATCTGGTGGGAGTGAGCAAGCAGGCAAAGTACGTGGTGGTCTATGCCTTTGACGACGTTTGGGACAGCCTGGACATGCCTGATGCGTATCATCCACAGACATTTCTTACTTACGGGATGAATGGCCCGGATCTCAATGCGGACCATGGCGCTCCGCTGCGTCTGCGGGTGGCGCGGCAGTTGGGATACAAGAGCGTGAAGTTTCTGTCGCGCATTACTGTCACCGATTCTTTGAAGCATGTTGGCGATGGTAAGGGTTCCATCCAGCCTGCATTTGGTTACTCGTGGTACGCGGGGATCTGAGCTGAGGCGCTCAGCATCCGCGGTTCGCTGAGACACCTAAGAAATCAGATATTCGGACTCTGGATTTTTAAGAGCGTATCGCGGAGCTTCCAGGATGGCGCACCTTGATTTGTGGCTGGCGCTTGGCGTGGTGGTGTCCACTGCTGCCACGGATGCGGTGTATGTGATGTTCAACGCGGCGGTGTCTGCGCAACGGCGGGTGCCGGCGGCTACGTGGAGCAGCGTGTGGTATCTGCTGTCGGCGTTTGCGGTGATCAGTTATACGAAAAACTGGGTGTATGTTTGTTTTGCGGCGGCGGGATCGTGGATCGGGGCTTATGCGTCGATGACGCTGTTGCGCAAGGCGAAGGGGGCGAGAGGGTCTGAGGCTGTGTAATTTTTCGGACCGTGTTCTTCCGGGGAATCGAGATAGGTATACGGTGAAGGGTTGTTCGTCTAAAGGAGAAAGCTTATGGTGCGTCGGCTGTTCCTGTCACGATTTGCGAAATTAGCGGCACTTCCTTTCGTTTCGGCTGGCGGTTCTCTCGGGGGACAAGGTGCGCGCAAGCCGCTCAAGATCATTTTGAAGAGCGCTTGGGGTTCGGACGATCCAACCAAGGCGGCGTTTCCTTTTCTGCATGGGTTGGCGCTCGCGGAAGCTGGGCACGAGGTGCAGATTTTCCTGCTGGGCGAGGCGGTGGGATTGATGCGAAAGACGCTTGCCAATGCGGTTACGCCGGTGGGATGGCCGCCGGTGGGCGAGACGCTGGATAAGGTCGCCGCGAAACACATTCAGATTTATGCGTGCGGTGCTTGCTCTCGTGCGAGAGGCGTGACAGAGGCGGACCTGAATAACTATGGAGCGAAGTTCGGCAATCCAACGATCTTTGTGTCGCTGATTGAGTGGGCCGACCGTGTGATCACGGAATAGATTCGGAATAGATGCAGGGATGGGTATCGGGACCCCCGGTCGCGGATGGGTTCGCCGCCCTTCTGTGGCGGAGATCGGCTTTCCGACACAGAAGGCGGGCGTGGCAGTGAAGCTGTTGTGAAAATGTCGGTGAACCCTGCACTAGACACGGCTGCCTCGCAGCGTGCGTTTGATTCTCGATAGCGCGAGCGCGATCAGGCCGGTTGCGGTTCCGAAGATGGTTGCGGGTTCGGGCGTTATGACGGTGATCGCTCCAAATAGGCCATCGGCTTCACTGTTGATGCCGGCTGTGAAATATACCGCGTTCGGGTCGAAACCGTTAACGCCGAGGCGGGTTTCGAGTGCCCATAGACGATCGTTGACCAGCGGCTGGCCATTGATGCCGTTGATGGTGCCGAGGAACAGGTCCGAGGTCGCGTCATAGGCCAGGATCTCGCCGTTGCCGAAGTTGCCGATGAGGAGATCATTGCTGAACGAGCCGAAGTTGGAGGGAGCCAGGACAATTCCCCAGGGAGCGGAGAGAGGGCCGGCGGTTGCGATGCGCTTGATGAAGTTACCGTTCGCATCGTACTGGTCCACGACGCCACCGGGCAGAGGAGTTCCACCGGGTCCGAGCTGGGCGTAGGTTACGTAGAGGCTGCCTCCGATGTTCTGGATGTTGAAGGGGACCAGGCCTGCCGGGAGATTGGGATCGGTAAATCCACCGGGTGAGACGACCGGCGCCCATGCCGAATTAAATACATTGATTTGGCCCCCTGGCGCCGAATTTGCCGCGTAGAGAAAGGTCGAGGCGCCGTTGGAGGCCTCGGCGAGGCCAGTGTAGATGGCACCGGGGGTTGCGGACATCTGCACTGCTGTGGTGCCCGCGCTTCCATTCCATCCTAGAAGCGTGCCGTTCAGGGTGTCGAAGATGAAGGTCGCCGGGGTGCCATTCACCGGAAATGATCCGGCCACGTTGCTGAACACCATGCCGGTTGGACCGCTGGGAGGAGTGGCACTTCCGGGGATGGTGACGACTAGTCCCTGGGGGGTTCCGGCGGCGTTGTAAAGAGTGGACAGGCCGGTCCGCTGGTCGGAGGTCCAGAAGGGCGAGGTCGCAGAAAAGGCGACGCCCCAGGGGTTTTTGAGGTTGGGATCGGTGTTGGCGGCCAAGCCCGGGATGTCGGAGACGAGGTTGGTCTGGGTGAATGAATCGGCGTGGAGGAAGGTGGGAGCGAAGGCCAGAGCGAGCGTGCACAGGGCTGTCGCGAGGCGGGAGATTGGCTGATTTTGCATTCTTGAAGCCTCCTAAGGTTTAGTGGATTGGCCGAAGTTCTGATTCGCCTGCGGGGCCCTGGGCAGAGAAGGACGGACTAGGGTGTCCGAGTTTATCCGATGTTTGTGATCTTACGGTCATGGGATGCGGGGAGGGGACTGACGTTGCCCGGAGGGGCTAATCTCAACGAAATGTTTACATCCTGGAGACAAATGACTGGGTTTTGAACGCGTGTAGGACGCAAACATTCGGATATCGTCTCCGAAATTTATCGAGGGCCTGGCCTATAGTTACTTTTGGAAGAGCCCTGGTTTCCGCCGATTAGCTGCTTTTCTCGATGACTGACTCGGGTAGCTGGGCGTACTCGGCCCAGGAGCCATCGTAGAGGCTTACATTTTTTGCGCCGGCGATCTCGAGGCCGAGGGCGATGACGGCGGCGGTGACGCCGGAGCCGCAGGTGGTGGTGATCGGCTGTTGCAGGTCGACTTCTTTGGCTAGGAAGAGGTCGCGGAGTTTTTCTGCGGGTTTGATGCGGCCGTCTTCGACCACTTCGGTGAAGGGGACGCTGGTGGCTCCGGGCATGTGACCTGAGGATAGGCCGGGACGTGGCTCGGGTGCGGTGCCGTTGAAGCGGGCGGCGGAGCGGGCATCGAGAATCTGCTGGTGGTTTTTGATTTTGTCTTGGAGTTGGGAGAGATTTTTTACGGCTTCGCGGTTGAGGGTTGCGTGGAAGGTTGCCGGCGCGCGGTGAACGGGGCTTGATTCTGTTGGGAGGCCGGCTTTGGTCCAGGCGCGGAGACCTCCGTCGAGGATGTGGACGTGCTGGGCGCCGAAGGTGCGGAGTGTCCACCAGGCTCGGGGGGCGGAGAAGACGCCCTCCTGCTCGTAGGCGACGATGGTCATCTTATCGCCGACGCCGAGAGAGGACATGCTGCGGGAGAAGTCTTCGGGTGTGGGCAGCATGTGGGGGAGCGGGGTAGAGTGGTCGGAGAGCTCTTCTATGTCGAAGAAGATGGCGCCGGGGATGTGCTTGTCCAGGTAGCGGGCGCGGGTGTCGATGGGGGGCGTTACGCCTACGGGAGGGAGGGTGGCGTCGAGGATGATGGTGTCGGGATCTTGGAGGCGGGTGGCAAGCCATTCGGGGGAGACTAGAGGGTTCATGGGATTAAATTTACTGTGGATGGCTGAGGAAAGGCCGGAGTCCAAATGCGGTCGTCCTTCGGACGATGCCCACACATCAGAATTGATGGATGGGGAACCCAGCACCCGGCGACGTTACCGGCATCGACTAATGACTTGGTTCTAGGTGAAGTACGTTTGCTAAGGGTACGGTGGCAAAGAATTCGCTTCCGGTACCAAGTGTAGGTTATGTCGAGTTCGCCGGCTTTGCCCTGAATGATGGCGGGATACGAGTACTCGGTGGGTTGGTCCTCCAGAGTGGCGAAGATTTTGTAGTGTTCTCCGTCGGCGCTGACCGCGAGGTTGAGCGGAGTTCGGCCCTCGGTGCTGTTGTTGTAGATGAGGACGACGCGGCCGTCTCGGAGAGCTACGGCGTCGATGCCGGAGTTGGGGTTGGGGAGATCGGTGGGGTGGGCGTGCGTCCAGGTGAGGCCGTCGTCGAATGAGTCTGCTATGCAGATTCGGCCGATTTCGGAGGTAGAGCGAGCGTAGAGACGGAGATGTTGTTGCCCAGAGGGACGATTGTGGATGCGTGTGTCGACGGGAAGGGGGCTGAGGTGAAGATGAATTCCTGCGAGGTTGGGGCGGCGTTGGCGAAGGAGATAAGAGCCGACGCGCTAAGAACCAGTAATGGGATCAGGTTTTGTCGCATAGTGTCGTTTTAAATCAGGGCGCAGTGACGACGCCTACTGCTGAATCCGCGCAGCCGTAGTAGAGGAACCATTTGTTGTGAAAACGGACGAGGCCTTCCGCGAAGGTGGTTCCGGCGACGTACTGGCCGGTTTTTTCGTAGGGTTGCTCGGGTTTGAGGGAGGGGGCTTCGTCGCGGGCGATGAGATGGGCTGGGTGGTGAGCGTCGAAGAGGGCTTCGCCGGCGGCGTAGGCGTTGGCTCCGACGCTGGGGTCGCCATGATCGGGGTCGTTCTTTCCGTTGTAGAGGACTACGATTCCCGCTTCGGTGAGGATGGGTGGCGGCCCTACTTCGGGGAAGCCGCTGTCGAAGTGTCCGGGGCGTTTGGCGAGGACTTCTACGGGCGTGCCGATGGTGTCTTCAACGGGCGTCCAGTGGATGAGGTCGGTGGAGGTGGCGAGGTGGATGGCTCCTTCGCCCCAATAGAGCCAGTATTTGCCGTTGATGCGGGCAGCGATGAGGCGGTTAGGCTGGCCTGAGAAAGACTGGAGTTGAGTGACGATGCCGCCGGATTTGTATTTGAGGGTGTCGTACTTGCCGTTGGAGGCTCCGAGGAAGGCGGGGCCGTGTTTCGTCCAGTGCTGGAGGTCGGGGGAGGTGGCGATGCCGATGGAGTAGGTCGTGCGGTTCCATTGGGTGTAGGTGAGGACGTAGCGCTGGTCGGGATTGCCTGCCTCGGAATCGCTTTCGACAATGCGGGGATCTTCTACGCCACCGGGCCACTCGCGGGATTGCTGGGTGTCGGGGGCGGGGTAGAAGACGGGTTCGGGGAGGCGGGTGAAGGTGATGCCGTCGGTGCTGGTGGCGAGGCCGAGGCGGGAGGTGTGTTCGCCGATCTGCATCTTGCCGGTGTCGTCTTCGGCGCGGTAGAGGACGTAGATTTTGTTGTCGCGGACGATGGCGGCGGGGTTGAAGGTGTGGAGAGACTCCCAGTGGATGGGGGCTTTGGCGATGGGGTCGGTGAAGAGGGAGGTCTTGTTCGGGATGATGACGGGAGCGTGGGTGGGGCGGGTGAAGGGGCCTAGTTGCCAAGTCGTCGAAGTGGGCTTGGCTGCGGCCAGGAGGGCGATGCTTAGGAGTGTGGCGGAGAGGAGAGGCAATTTACTGGTTTGCATGAGGTTGCCAGTATCGTTCATTATGAGTGGCTAGGTCATTCTTCGATTCGCGTGCAAGTGTGCGGAGATGGAGTGGTCGGCTGTTCACTCTAGATGATGTTCACATCATAGGGTGTCCTGGTTCGCATATTTCAGAGTCGTCTGGACAGCCCCGACGGTTATGCTTCGTTCCATTTCTTAACTAGCTAGAATGATTGCCAATGACAACGCGCCAATACTATTCGGTCAGGACTGATCGTAATCCACATAGCGCTCACATAGATTTACGCGCTCTGAAGCGTCTATTTATCACAGCGTATAAGCAATTGTGGGAGGACGGGTACTTTCAACAGTCGTTTGGCTATAACTGCACAGATGCTGGTGATGTACCTGGAACTCTAGGTCCTGATGTCGAATCCGCGATGTTCCTGGCGCTTCGCAGAGAGAACCTCTGGCCTCTGTCAGATGAGAACGTAGACTCATACTCTGAAGAGGATCTTTTTGATGTGATTGAGTTCCTATTTGATAGCGTTTCGAAACCAGTCGATGGTTATTATCACAGTTGGAATGACTGCGGCACGCACTATTCCACCTTTAATGAGGCAGAAGGTCGAGAGAAATATCGTTCCGTTCTAAATCCACTTCTCGCGATTTATGGTGATGGATTGTTCTGTCTGAGGATGGAGAGATTCTCACAAGCCCTGAGCAAGGCATGGCTCAGCTCTTGGAAGCAGATTTACCCAGTCTAGATCCAAGCAACATTGAAGAACGAGTCCGAGCTGCGACGATCCTGTTTCGAAAGCACAAATCTTCTCTGGAGGATCGAAAGCACGCTCTGCGAGACTTAGCGGATGTACTTGAGTACCTGCGGCCCGAAATGCGGTCCGTTTTATCTTCTAAAGACGAGTCTGACCTGTTCAATATCGCGAATAATTTTGCAGTACGCCATCACAACGATAAGCAGAAAACTAGCTATGACACTGCGATTTGGTGTAGCTGGATGTTCTATTTCTATCTGGCAACTATTCACGCATGTGTTCAAATTTTGGAAAAAAGAAAAAAGCCATAGGCTACATGATTACTGTAAGAAAATATCTAGCCCCATAGATGCATCTGGTGTGATCTTCAAAGTTCCATGGCGAACTGGTGAGAGGGTTCGTAGGGGGTGGGTTTGGGTTCGGTGGCGAGGTCGAGGATGAGGCGCTCAAGGACGAGGAGTTTGTTGGCGGGGCTGCTACGGAGTTCGAGGTCGGCGCGGGCTACCACGCGGATCGCGCGGGTTAGTTCGCGGCGGGATTTGTAGCGGCGGGCTTG
>JAOAPF010000198.1 GCA_025462755.1 Edaphobacter sp. | reverse complement strand
ATGTGGTGGGGGATGACACGCTGTTTCCGTGGGAGCCGTATCCGCAGGACTGGTCGATCGATGACACGGTGTGGGGATATGGAGCGCCGGTGTCGGCGCTGACGATTAATGACAACCAGATCAAGGTGACAGTGAAGCCTGCTGGGGCTGTGGGAGAGCCTGCGGCGGTGGTGGTCGATCCGGCGGTGCCGTCGTATTACACGCTGGATGTGTCGGTGACGACCGGGGAGAAGAAGAGTGGGAGCCATGTGCAGATGGAGCGGGCTCTTGGGTCGAAGGTGCTGCGGGTGTATGGGTCGATTGCGGTGGATGCGCAGCCGGATGAGGAGGAAGTGGCGATTCACGATCCGGCCGAGTATGCGGCGGTGGCGCTGAAGGGGATGCTGGAGAAACGGGGGATTGTGGTGACGGGGAAGGCGTTGGCGCAGCATCGAATTCCGACGGATGCGCAGAGTTTTCTGGAGGGGATGAAGGTGCCGGGGCAGGAGATCGCTGTGGTGACCGGCGGATTCCAGAGCGGATCGTGCTTGATGGAACCGCCACCGGTAGCTGGGAGTGAGAGGACTCTGGCGACGCATCTCTCGTCTCCGTTGTTGGAGGATGTGGTTGTGACGAACAAGGTGAGTCAGAATCTGCATGCGGAGTTGTGGCTGCATCACCTGGGAAGAAGGACCATGTGCAGCAAAGGCTCTACCGTCGAGGGAGCGCGACTGGTGCGGGCGTTTTTGGAGAATGCCGGGATAGATAAGGATGATTTTGTGTTCTTCGATGGGTCGGGATTGAGTGGGCATGATCTGGTGACCTCTCGGGCTACGGCGCGGCTGTTGCAGTATGCGAGCACGCAGCCTTGGTTTGCGGATTGGAAGAAGAGTCTGCCGGTGGGTGGGGAGGATGGGTCGCTGGTGGAGCGGTTTGGCAAGGCTCCTTTGAAAGAGCATGTGTTTGCGAAGACGGGGACGCTGGGTGAGGCGCGGGCGTTGAGTGGATATCTGGAGTGCGCGAGCGGGAGGACGGTGATCTTCTCGATCATGGTGGGGAACCATATGCCGCAGACGATCAAGGATCGGGAGACGATGGATAAGATCGTGGCGGCGATTGCGGCGGCGAACTGATGCGGATGAAGACGGTCGTGCTTCGCACGATGCCCACCTTAGGCGCATAAGAGCCGCGCTGAAGATGGGGCACCCCAAACTCTTTGGGATGCGAGAATGGTTTGGTGAGGATATTCAGGGTTTTGTTGATGGGGTTGGCTGTGTTTGCGCTGGCTGGGTGTAAGTCGGGGCCGCCACCTGTGCCGCTCGAGCAGTTGAATGCGCAGCAGATGCATGGGCATGCGGTGTTTCAGGCGCGTTGTGTTCAGTGCCACAATGACCGCAGGGACAAGCCGCTGCATGGGCCGCCAATGGTTGGGGTGTTCAAGCGGCCTTCGCTGCCGAGTGGAGCGCCGGCGAACGATGAGCGGGTGAAGGCGACGATTGTGCATGGGCATGGGCTGATGCCGGGGATGGGGAATACGATGGATCAGCAGGATCTCGATGATCTGCTGGCTTATCTGCATACATTGTGAGGAGCTTTGAACTGTGAGTTTTGAGCTGTGAGTTTGGGGTCTGGGATCGTGGACGAGCGGAGGGATGAGGTTCGGAGGCTTCAGGCGCGGGCGCATGGAATGCTGCCGGGTGTGGCGGGAATTTGCATGTTCATGCTTGTGTTGACGATGATCAATGCGTTTGCGGCGTTGCGGGGGAGCTTTGGCGAGGGGCGGGGGAAGTACGGCGTGCTGATGCTGTGTACTTTGCTTGCTGCGGGGGTGTTTGGTCTGCTGCGGCTGCTGCGCTGGGGATGGGCTCTGGTGCTGGCTGGGTGCGTGATGCTTTGCGCAGGCAACCTGTTTGTCTTTCAGAGGACGCATGCGGCTCCGTTTCTGGTGCAGGGGCTGTTTGCGATGGTGTTCTTTTTATATCTAGTGCGGACGGAAGTGCGGGACCGGCTGCGATGAGCCGGTGGCTGCGGCATATCGGGTGGTGGCCGCCGCTTTTGGGGACGGGCGTGAAGGTGACGAGGCTGGATAAGGATCTGCGTGCGGTGGACGTGGAGATGCGGCTGCGGCGGTGGAATAAGAACTACCTGGGCGTGCATTTTGGCGGGTCGCTGTTTGCGATGACGGATCCGTTCTACATGATCATGGTGGCGACGAATCTGGGAAGAGAGTATGTGGTGTGGGACAAGGCCGCGTCGATACGTTACAGAAAACCTGGGAAGGGACGGGTGCGCGCGGAGTTTCGGCTGAGCGAGGAGATGCTGGCGGAGATTCGCGCGGCGCTGGAGGAGAGCGGGCGGCATGATGCGCGGTTTGTGGTGGAGGTGAAGGATGATGAGGGCGGGGTGGTTGCGGAGGTGGAGCGGGTGATCTATTGCGCGACGAAGGCGGCTCATGAGGAGAGGAAGAGATTGCGGGACGGGGTGGTGTGAGCTTTGAAGGAATTGCCTGGTGAGGTGGTGTCGGGTGCTGTGCATGATTTGTTAGGATGGGGCGCATGCTGACTCGACGAGGCTTCGGACGGCTGATGAGCGCGGCTCTTGCTGCGCGGGTGATTGTGCCGGGTAGGTTGATGGGACTGGCGCAGGCCGGAGTCGGCGATGCGGGGGCTGAGGAGGCCGGGCCGCAATTTTCTGTGATGATGTGGGCGCTGAATAAGCAGGGCAGCTTCGAAGAAAATCTAGAGCGCGTCGCGCAGGCGGGATACCGGCATGTGGAGCTGGTGGGTGAGTTTATGCGCTGGTCTGAGGCGGATTGGACCCGCATTCTTGCACGTATGCAGGCGCTGAAGATTACTGTGGATGCGACGTCGGGTATTAAGGCGGGCTTCGCCGATCCGACAGCAGGAGAGGCCGCGGGAGGAGGGGCGTTTGTTGCGGAGCTTAAGGGCTTCATCCCCACGGTGCAGCGGCTGGGGTGTGGGCAGATCATTCTTCTGTCGGGGAAGCGGTTTGAGGGGGCTGCGCCGGGAGTGCAGAAGGCCGCTTCGATTGAGGCGCTGAAACGTGCGGCGGATATTTTGAGTGCGGCGGGTGTGACGGGAGTGATTGAACCTATCGACCGGTTGGAGAATCCGTCGATCTATCTTGATGGAGTTACCGAGGCGTTTGAGATCGTTCGGGCGGTGGGAAGTCCGAAGGTGAAGGTGTTGTATGACCTTTATCACGAGCAGCGCGGGATGGGGAACCTGATTGAGAAGCTGGAGAAGAACATTGATCAGGTGGGGCTGATTCATGTGGCCGATGTTCCGGGGCGTCATGAGCCGGGGACGGGGGAGATTAATTTCCGGAATGTCTACAGAAAGCTTGCGGAGCTGCATTACCGGGGTGTGATTGCGATGGAGTTTTATCCGACTGGCGATGTGGTGGAGACGCTGCGGAAGGTGCGCGAAGAGGCGATGCACGGTTAGGGTCAGGTGCAATGAGTGGTACGTCGATTTGGCGTTATGGGTGAACGGATTCGGAGACGGCGCGTCCCACTGCTGCGATGGTTGCGTTGCGCTGGTCGAGGGAGACTGTGGTGCCGGTGAGGTAGGCGCAGACGAGGAGAGGCTTGGCGTTGGGCGGCCAGAGGATGCCAATGTCGTTGGTGGAGCCGCGGTCGCCGGTGCCAGTCTTGTCGCCGATTCGCCAGTTGGCGGGGACGCCTGCGCGTAGACGCGTGCCGCCGGTGGTGTTGGCGAGAAGCCACTGGATGAGCTGGTCGCGTGAGGCGGGCGAGAGGGTGTTGCCGAGGAGGAGCGAGTTGAGGTTGCCGACCATGGCTGAGGGAGTGGTGGTGTCGCGAGGATCGTTGGGGAGAGACTCGTTGAGGGCGGTTTCGATGCGGTCGAGGCGGGTGACGGTGTCGCCGAGAGAGCGTGCGAATTGGGTGAAGCCGGCGGGGCCGCCGATGTTCGCGAGGATGAGGTTGGCGGCCGTGTTATCGCTGTAGTCGATGGCGGCGGCGCAAATCTCGGCGAGGGTCATGCCGGGGGCGCCGGTGTGGGTCTGGGTGATAGGGGAGTAGGTGACGAGGTCGGTCTTCTGGAAGGTGATGCGCTGGTCGAGGCTTTGCTTGCCGGCGTCGACTTTGGCGAGTACGGCCGCGCAGGCGACGAGTTTGAAGGTGCTGCACATGGGGAAGCGCTCGTCGCCGCGATGGAGGGTGCGGCTGCCGGTGGCGGTGTCGAGGACCGCGACGCCGAGGCGTCCTCCGCTGGCTAGTTCGATTTTGGCGAGTTCGCGGCTGAGCTCATCTTTAGCGCTGAGTTGTCTGGTGGCGGGCGTTGCCGTGTGGGCGATGAGGGTCGCTGAGGCGGATGCTAGGAACTGCCGTCTTGTGATTTCGGTGGTGGTCATGGTGTTGGTTCAGCGTACGGTGAGCGGGTGTTGATCGCGTTGTTGCAGCGGATCGAGTACCGGATTGGTTACGTTTGCACTTGTCTGGTGCGATTCGGGCGATTTTGCGGCGCGCGGATACAATGGAAGGGATGACTCCGCCAGTTGCATCATCGGAAATCCAGTTGAACACTGAGCTGGTGCA
>JAOAPF010000101.1 GCA_025462755.1 Edaphobacter sp. | reverse complement strand
GGTCCCGCACCCCCAGTTCCACTTTGCTTTCTGTCAGAGGTCCTACGCTGACCGTTCGAGCAACCGCCAAAGGAATCGCTGTCTTGCCCGCGAGAGTGGTGACCGTGCCACCCTCGATCACGTCGAGCCTAAGAAAGCGCAGAAGTTCCGGGTCAATAATCGTAATCGTGGATCCGGTGTCCAGCAGAAAATCGAAGGGCCCGTTGTCATTCATGTAGACCGGCACCACGATGGAGGAGCCGCGGGGAGAGCGGAAGTGAATTGCAGAAAGAGCAGACGGCGCAGGGGGCTCCTCCGCGCCCAGGAAACCGCTGAACACCAGGAGCACGATAGAACTACTTAGAGCCATTGGTTTGAGTTTCATCATTCCACTTCTCCAATCCGGATACGAAGGGGCCCGCAAATATTGATCGATGGACGATATCCAATCTGTCACACTCCGGTAGCTGGTGATATCCCCAAAGCGTGGCATACCAGCCGAACCTTGGTAGCAAAGGACTGGCGGCCGTGCCTTAGAAAGGCTAGGCCTCCTGCTTGTCGAGTTTGTCAATTTGACGTCAAGAGAACGTCGCGATTCGGTAGGAATTGACTAGCGGGGGGAAAATGGTGACGACTAGTGTCGTGCTGAGGACCAGTTGAACTCTGCCCCGGCCATGATGGTGCGGCCTTGCAGGGGAACCTGGGGAATCTCCTGGTATCCGGTGTTGCTTAGGTTGAGTGCGCGGAGGTAAGGGCGGAGGTGGCCGGTGTTGCGGGATAGGGCGACGTCCCAGAGGGGATAGGCGGTGTGCTGGGTTTTTTGGACGATGTTGATTTGCGTGTGGGCGGTGAGTTGGTGGCCTGATTTGCCGGGGAGTTGTGCGGTCCAGAGGAAGAGGGCGTTCTGGGCGGCGTAGTTGTAGGCGTACTCGGAGAGGATGTTGGGCGGTGGTGAGGCGGCATGGGCGGCGGTGTAGCTGAACTGGAGTTGCTGGTTGTTGGTGAGGCGGAGGCGGACGGTGGCTTCGGCTCCGGTGATGTTGAGGTTCTGGATATTGATGGCCTGCCAGGGTCGGGCGTTGGTGAGGGCGGGGGTGGCGAGGATGGTTTTGGCGTAGTCGATGGCGTTTTTTTGCTGGAGGCGGAAGGCGGCGGCGTTGACGGTGAGGCGGCTGTTGGTGGGGGTCCATTCGGCGCCGGCTTCGTAGCTCCAGGAGGATTCGGGTTGGAGGTTGGGATTGCCGATGGTGGTGGGGTCGGAGTAGTAGAGGTCGACGTAGGTGGGGAGGCGGAAGCCATGGCCGGCGGAGGCTCGGAGACGGAGGGTGCGGGTGAGGGTGTAGGCGGCGGCTACGTTGGGGGAGAAGACGTTGTCGTTTCCACTGCTGTTGCCGGTGAGGATTTCGTCACGGGCTCCTAGGGAGAGGGAGAAGCGGCGTAGTGCAGTGAGGTTGAGGTTGGCGTAGGCGGCGCCCTGGTTGCGGCCGTGCTGGCCGAGGGAGTTTGAGTGGATGGTATCGCCGTCGGCTTCGAGGCCGTAGGAGAAGGTGGTGTTGGGGGCGAGGGTTTGGGCGCGGCGAAGGGCTCCCTCGTAGCTGGTGGTGATGTGGTTGTTCTCGTAGATGGCTGGGTGGTCGACGAAGAGGACGAAGAGGTCGCTGTGGCGGCGATAGCCGAAGCTGGCGGCGGTCTGGGGCCCGAGTTGCTGCTGGATGCTCGCGAACCAGCCCTTGGTGCGCTCCCATGAGGGGTAGGGGCCGTAGAAGAGGTTCGCGCCATAGGGGCGGTCGCTGGTCGCGAAGAGAATGTCGGTCGTGCCTGGTTTTGTGGTGAGCCAGGTCTCGGAGGCGAGAGCGTTCGAGGAGTAGTTGCGATCGGGGGTGAAGCCGTCGGAGGTGTCGCGGCTGGCGGTGAGTTGTTCAGCGAGGGGGCCGGTGGTGTAGGCGGCGCGGAGGTGTTGCTCGATGGAGTTGTAGTTGCCGGCGCCGATGCTGGCGACGACGGTGAGGCCAGGTGCCGGGGGTTGGGTGAGGAGGTTGACGGCGCCGCCGATGGCGTCGGAGCCGTAGAAGGTGCTGCCCGAGCCGTGGAGGATGTCGATTCTGGTGACAGCGTCGAGGGGGATGGGGATGTCGAGGTTTAGGTGGCCGGTCTCGGGGTCGTTGATGCGAAGGCCGTTGAGGAGGATGAGGGACTGCTCGAAGGTGGTGCCGCGGAGGGATAGGTCGGCCTGGACGCCGTTGGGGGCGCGGGACTGGAGGTTGAGGGATGTGTCCTGGCGGAGGAGGTCGACGACGGAATTTGCCGTGAGGGGCTGATCGCGCGGGAAGATGAGGGTCACGGAGCGATTGCTCTCGGCGAGGGTGAGGGGTTCGAGGGTGGTGGTGACGGTGATGCTTTGGGCGAGGGTGGTGGGTTTTGTTTGCGGTGGGGTGGGGTTGGCCGAAGGGACTGGCTGGGTTTGCTGGGCGAGGGTGGTGCTCAGGCAGAGTAGGCAAAGGAAGGAATGGGCCGGATGAATTTTCGTGGATTGCGTCGTGTGAATTTTCATGGATTGCGTCTGTTTGCTGGTGTCCACATTTGGCTCTGTGACTATGATCCTTCAGAGTTGACGGTGGGAGGAGATAGTTTTGTTTTGTTATAAATAGTTGACTTGATCAACCACATGCGGGGGCGGAGATGAGGATTGAAGCTTTCTTGCGGCAGAGCCCGATCTTTCAGGCAAGCCGGATTGCTCGCAGGACGGAAGCTTCGCTGAACGCGATTTTGCAGGAGGACGGGCTGACGTTTTTCGAGGCTTTGATGCTGGCTGCGATCTTCTTCGAGAAGAAGGGTGGCATCAAGCCTTCGGATCTGGCGGAAACGTTTCAAACAACGCGAGGGAATGTGAGCCATTGCGTCTCGTCGCTGGAGGCGAAGGGGTTGGTGCGGCGAAGAATCGATCCGGACGATGCGCGGTCGTTTCGGTTGGTCCTGCAGCCTGGGGGCAAAAGGCGGGCAGTGCGGGTGGTGGGGATCTTCGACCGTATGCAGACTACCTTTGAGAAAAATGTGGGAGTAACGAAGCTGGCAGGAATGCTGGAACAGATGCGTGCCGTTGAGGAGTTGTGTTCGAATTTGGCTGGATCTGCTGGTGAGCTCCGCAGATGAAAGTAGAGACGACTTTCGTCCTTCGGGCGCGCTAGAATCGCAATGCTTGAAAAGGAGTAGCTATGTCTCCTGCGTCTGCGAATGGAAAGATTTGTTATATCGAGATGCCTGCGACGGACGTTGCGCGCTCGGCTGATTTTTATACGCATGTCTTTGGCTGGACGGTCAGACAGCGAGGGGATGGCGCGACCGCCTTTGACGATGGGGTTGGCCAGGTGAGTGGGACCTGGTCGGTGGGGAGGCCGCCTGCTTTGCAGCCGGGGCTTTTGGTTTATGTGATGGTGGATGATGCGGAGGCGACGGTTAAGGCGATTGTGGCGAATGGGGGCGAGATTGTGCAGCCTATCGGCGGAGATGCGCCTGAGATAACGGCGAGGTTTCGCGATCCTGGTGGCAACGTGATCGGGATCTATCAGGAGCCTAAGAAGAAGGGTTGAAGGCGCGTATTTTCACTCGATGCTGGTGAGGCATAAACCGAGAAGCGCAAAAAAAACCGGAAGCGTGCGAAGGCTTCCGGTTAAAGGAGAGTGGACGGTTCAGGTAGATGGTTTATCTGGCGGCGACATAGCGGCGAGATAGTCCGACGAGGCCGAAGATACCGGTGCCGAAGAGCGCCAGCGAGTACGGTTCGGGAACAGCGGCAGGTGCGTCGATGGAACCAGAGAAGTCAAGGCCTTCGCTGGCCGCATTAACCTGTTTGACGTCGAATTTGAGCTGGTTGAGTCCCGCCTGAAGACCGGTGAAGCTGAAGGTGAAGGGGGTAGTACAGTTGGGTCCGACGTCGGAGCATTGGGCGTATGTGTTTCCCGGTCCCATGGGACCGGCTGACTGCTGGACGAGGACGTTGTTGAGATAAACCGAGACGGTGTCGTCGGCCAACAGGCTCAGGGTTGCGACGTCGGCTGCGTCGGCTGCGGCGAGGGTGAAGTTGGTGGTGTAGATGTAGTCTCCGTTAGGAGCGACGAGGGTGGAGTTGGGGCCAGTCGACGCGTTGTAGGAGACGTAGCTGGAGTTGGGTAGGGCCGCGTGCCAGACGGTGCCGGGGCTGATGTTGAAGGTAGAGGTCGATCCACTGTTGACAGTGGAGTTGAACGGATCATAGAGGACGGCTGTGTTGGCCACACCGGGGTTGGGGGAAGTGGTGCCGTAACTGCCGAGAAGGATAGGGGAAGCCTGGGCGGAGACGAAACCGCCAAAGACGGCTGCGCAAGTGATAAAAAAACGTTTGGGTTTTGTCAAAATTTTTCTCCTAATACGGGTCTCTCACGTGCGGTAGTGCAACCTTTGTAGGTGCATTCCGGGGGCCATTGGGGAGGAGACAGGGAGGCGCTTAGTCACCTGAAAAGCGGTGGTTAGGCGAGGCCGAAACTACGGCCTGAGTGGGTTGGCGGGAGGGAGGGTAATTCTTTCCGGAAACGGGCAGATTTGGATCGCCGGAGGGACGAAACGACCCTTATAAATTTAGGTAATCGCACCACTTACAGTTTCATGAGGTGGCAAAAGACGGCGCTCAAATCGCGCGCGTCAGGCAACCTTTATTTTCGGAGTGAAATTAAGGCTGTGGATGCTGGACGGGTGATGGCTTCGGGGTTCGGCGCAAAACAAAGCCGAAAGCCTGCGAGGGCTTCCGGCTTTCAGACGGCCCGTAGAAAGTTTATGCAGTAGGGACGTAACGGCGTGAGAGCCCGACGAGGGCGAGGAGCCCCGTGCCCAGGAGGACAAGAGGAAGGGGTTCCGGAACGGCGGTGGAGCTGAGAATACCGAAGTAATCGAGACCCTGGTTCACCCCGTTGACCTGCTTGACGTCGAAGGTGAGAGTGTTCACTCCCGCAGTGAAGCCGGAGAAGCTGAAGCTGAGCGGCGTGATGCAGTTTGGCGCAACGTCAGAACACATGGCGTAGCTGTTGTTCGGTCCCATGGGGCCGGCGGACGGCAGGATGAGATTGCCGTTGAGAAAGACTGAGACTGTGTCGTCGGCCAGCACGCCCAACGCGCCGATGCCGTCTACCCCTTCCCCGACGATGTTGAAGGTGGTGCTGTAGATGTAGTCTCCATTGGGAACGACGACGTTGGAGGTGGGTCCGGTCCCGGGGTCAAAGGAGACCCAGTTGGAACCACCGAGGGCGGGATGCCATACCGTACCCGGGCTGATATTGAAGGTGGAGGTGGATCCATTGTTTACCGTGGAAGCGAATGGGTTATATGTGGTCGCGGAGTTGCCGAGACCGGGGTTGGGGGTGGAGGTGCCGTAGCTGCCGAGGACAAGGAACACATCGGCGTGGGCGGAGACGAAGCCTCCACATAAGATTGCGCAAGCAAGAATAAAGCTTGAAAATTTGTTCATTTACTTCTCCGGGAGCGGGTTGTTTTCGGGCCGCCTACCCCTATGGGTGCACGTCCGGGGCCGTTTTGTGGCGAGTTGGGGTATCGCCTAGTCGTAGTGGGGGCCACGGTTATAAGTTATTGCCGCAGGGTTGTCTGAGATTATACGCAATTATGTGCAGAAAAAGGGAAAACCATTCGCCACCGGGCCAGGGGGGAGAGCGACTAAGTCCATTGAAATCAATGTATGCGATATCAACAGATCAAAGAAAAGGGGCTGACGGCATGCAACCTTTTCCAGCACTACCATCGGCGTCTCAAGTCGTAAAATGGAAAGATCACGGATAAAGGACGATTGAGGCATATGGGTATGGGAACGCAGGCAGTGTTGGCAGGGCAGGTCGAAACAGCGGCGAAGGCGGCTGGACTGGCAGTGATTTCGAGTGAGGTGGGGCAGGATTTCTCGGGGAATCCAACAACCCGATTCATGCTGGCGGTGCCAGCGAACAACTCCAAGAAGCAGGTGCTGGAGTTGAGCGACAAGTTTGATTTCAGCCGCGCGGATCTGCTTGCTGAGGTTGGGGTGTATCTGGCGGAGGCGGCGAAGCGGCTGAAGAATCCGCGGCAGGACTGCTATCTGACGCTGCATGGACTGCCGTTGAGTTTCGAGAAGTTTACGTGGCCGTTCCATGCTTCAACTTCGGGGGCGGATACGTTTCTGGTGCATGGCGAGGTGCGGCTGGAGGATGGAGAGTCGAGCTTGCTGCATGCCCCGCTTCACGCAAAGGTCGCGGCTTCAATGACGGTGACATTTGCGGAGATCGTGAAGGCGCCGGAGCAGCCGTTTGCGGAAGGATTTATTTATAACGCGGTGCGTAAGACGATGGATCAGGGGCAATTGGAGCTGGTGAAGAGCGGGAACCGACAACCGGTTCCGGTGACGACGCGGTTCTACAGCCCGTGGAAGAAGCGGTTCAGCTTCAACGATACGACGGAGGGGCAGCGGCAGGAGTATCTGGCGGCGAAGGTGTTCTGGCTGTCGGGGGTTCTGGGTGGGGGCGAGCCGGTGTGGGTGCTGGATCCGCGGGATGCGCAGTATCTGAATACGACGGTGGAGGAGTTGAAGAAGAATGCGATGGCGCTTGCGGGCGAGGGTGTCGTGCGGCTGGCGGCGGATACCGAGTATGCCACGCCGACGGAAGCCCTGATGGGGCATCGTGCACAGTACGCTGCAGAGGTGCAGGCGGCGCTCGCGTTCATCAAGCCGACGTTCAATGAGGAGATGCGCGGCGGGCATACGAATATGTAGGGGTTACCTGCGTCTTTTGTGGGTTGACGATATGGTTGCGCCGATTTGCCCGTCATTGGCGGGTTATGGTAACTTCCCTCTGGCTCTAAAGGTGCTTTTGGCCTGCGGGGCAAAGAGGAAATGTCATGAAGAAAACGATTCGATTTGCAACACCACTGATCGCAGTGGCACTTATGAGCGGTGCATCTTTTTTCGCACATGCCCAGGATAATCAGACACCCAAGACGCAGAGCCAGAGCTGGAACACTCCGCCCGCAGGCACGGAGCAGGCACAGTCCGCCTACCGTGACGGGCTTGAAGCAGCCCAGCTGGACAAGGCTGCGCATCGCAAGATCGACGCGAAGTCGTCTCACCTGTATCTTCACCCGCCCGTAAAGGGAGCGGCTCGCGACGAGTATCGTACGAACTTTATTGCCGGGTACGAGGCTGCTGTGAAACACACGTCGGGCGAGTAGTTGTCAGGACTCTCCTGGTGAGATTCCTGAGAGGTTGAAAGAAAAGAGGCCCCTGTGTGGGGCCCTTTTTCTTTGCCTTGCGGATTTCGAGAAAACTCTAGTGTGCGGGTTGAGTGTTGAGAGCTGAGCGGGTAACGGCGGCTCCGCAGTGATTGCAGAACACGGCGGTTGAGTCAATGGGGTTGCCGCATGCGTTGCAGCAAGTCGCCGGCAAGCCGGGTTGGCTGGAGCCTGCCGCGAGGATCTGGCTGGAGATGAACATGGCCTGGGCGGCGTTGTACTGGCGGACGCGGCGAGGCATGAAGAAGGCTTCGATCCAGGCGATGACCATAGGGATGCCGGTCCAGGAGAAGAGGAGGTAGAGCAGGCCGAGGCCGTCGCGGCGGAGGTAGAAGTGATGGATACCGAGGCCGCCGAGGAATACCGCCAGGAGGACTCCGATGACCTCGTCCTTGCGGGCGCGCTCGTATTCGGCGTAGAACCAGGCTCGCTGCTGCTCGTTCATGTTGGCGGTGTAGATGGGATCGATTGGGTACATGGTGGCGTTCCTCTCGAATGAATGCAGCAAGAGATACGCGGAAGGGAGAACGATAGTTCCAAGCTCGTATAGGCCGCCATTCGTTGCATTTGGGGAACTGGCGGGGCTCGTCTAGCCGCAATTCAAAGGCGTTTTGGACGGCGTAGAGTTTGACCATCGCAGCCTACAAGGCAACGGGTGTTCTGTGAGGATGAATCTGACGAAGGGACCAGGAGGTTTTTATGCAGGCAGTTCATACCGGACAATGCGGACTTTGTAATCACTTTGGCGAGCATCACGCGAAGAGCCAGGTGTTAGTGTCGATTCTTACGAGCAAGAAGGCGGATGAGTCGATTCTGGATGACTGTGGACATCCGAAGCACGCGGACCTGCACCTGAAAGTGTCGCCGATCAGCGGATGCGATGGGTTTGTGCCAGCAGCACAGGCGTGAGACAGCGGTAGCTGTGAGCGGTGATGCCGCTGACGAGGAGCCAAGCGATTGAGTGTGCCATGTGCTCAGTCGCCGGGCTTGATTTTTTAACGGCGGTTCATACCTAAGAGGCTGAGGAAAAAGCTGCCGAAGATGGCTTCGACGCCGAGCATGAAGGAGGTGGCGGAGGGGAGGGTGAGGCGGAGCATGCGTTGGGGCGAGAGATCGCCAAAGCCGGCGCCGTGCCAGATGTGAATGGCGTAACCGAGGATGCAGAGGCCGATGAGTAGAAGGGTGCCGCCGAAGATGAGGCCGACCTCAAGATTGATGTAGTTGAAGATGCGCTCGAACTTTGGGTTCGGGGGCAGGAAGCCTTCCTGGGTTCCGAAGACGCGGGCGCTGACGGCGAAGACGGAGATGTGGGCTCCGATGAGGACTAGGCCGAGGGAGTAGGTGAGGGTGTCGACGTCGAAGGTCCAGCGGCCGATGGTCTGGGGGCCGGGGAGAAGCCAGAGCGAGATGAGGAGGCCCAGGAAAAAAGTGATAATGCCGGGGTAGAAGAAGAGCCAGCGGGGGCTGAAGAGGAGGAGGAAGCGGAGGTGACGCCAGCCGTCGCGCCAGGATCGGAGATGGGGAGGGCGGCTGCGGCCGTCTGGCGAGAGGGTGGTGGGGACCTCGGTCATGCGGAGGCCAGCGAGGGAGGATTTGACGACCATCTCGCTGGCGAACTCCATGCCGGTGGTGCGGAGGTTGAGGGCGAGGATGGGGTCGCGACGGAAGGCACGGAGTCCACAGTGGAAGTCGCGGACGGGGATGCGGAAGAAGATGCGGCCGATGGAGGAGAGTACGGGGTTGCCGAGGTAGCGGTGGAGGGGCGGCATGGCACCGGGCTCGATGGAGCCTGAGAAGCGGTTACCCATGACTAGATCGTAGCCTTCCTCGAGTTTTGGGAGGAAGCGGGGCAGGTGTTCGAAGTGGTAGCTGGCGTCTGCGTCGGCCATGAGGATGTACTTGCCGCGGGAGGCTTCGATTCCAGCGATGAGGGCGGCTCCGTAGCCGCGGACGGGGACGGGGACGACGCGGGCGCCTTCGTCGGTGGCGATTTTCTGGGAGCCGTCGGTGCTGCCGTTGTCGGCGACGACCACTTCGCCGGCTATGTTGTTGTCATGGAGGGCGGCTACGGCCTGGCGAACGCAGAAAGCGAGCGTCTCTGCTTCGTTGAGGCAGGGCATAAGGATGGTAACCAACAGCTCGCTCATTATTTGAATGCTACCAAAGTGATGCAGCAGGTTCTTCGCGGTGTCGCGTGAGGGTTCAGGGATGAGTGTTTGTCGTTGTCGCAGGTGTGGCAGGAAGGTTGAGGGGCAGAGCGTAGAAGTGGGTTTGGCCTAGCTCGCGCCAGCCTGCGGAGACTGGATTGGTACCTGTCATAAGACCGGGGTCGAAGTAGCCGACGAGGACCTTGGCGCCTTCACGGCGTGCGACGTCATAGACCTGTTCGCGGTTGGGCGTGGCGGCGAGGTAGGGGTAGAGCGGAGGGTTGGGCTCGTAGATCTCGGTGAGGATGCGGACGCCGGCGAGACGCGCCCAGTAGTGGTCGTACATGCAGGCGATGGTGCCGATGCAGGCGACGGTGTCGCCGGGGCCGACCCCGAGGTCGTTGAGGGCGTGTGCGGCGGGGAAGATGTCATGGTCGTACCAGCCGGTGGGGGACAGGGCGAAGACGAGATTTCGACGGAGTTCGCCTACGGTCCGCGCGGATTCTCCAACGGCCAGCAGAGCGAGGAGGAGGATGGCGGCCGAGGCTCCGGTACGGGTGGCGATGCTTTGGACGGTGGCGTCCTGGGCGTTAGAGACTGGGGCTGCGGGAGAGATGCGCATTGCGGCGAAGAGGGGAAGTAGCAGGACGAGGAAGGCGGCGCTGAGATAGCGGTCTTCTACGTTGACGATGCCATAGATGGAGAGAGTGGCGATGCCGAGGAGAAACGGCACGAGCCAGAAGGCGTTTGCCGTGGGGCGCCAGGCAGGGTACAGGCGGGCTCCGAGGAGGAGGAGAACGGCGAGGAGGGCATAGGCCTCGGGGTGGTTGCACATGTAGCGGAGGATCCGCATAAAGCATTGGGCGATGACGATGATCTGGAGCCGCGGGTTTACGTGGGCCTTGATGCGTTCGTTGAAGAAGGAGGTGTCGAACCAGTCGGGGTAGGTGCCGTAGGGTAGTTCCTTGTAGCTGAAGATGGGTGGGCTGTCGAGGAGCTGTTTTTCGGGGTGCTTGAGATGGACGTCGGCGGCTCCGAAGACGGCGGTCTGGTTTTGCTGGAGGTGCATTTTTTCGGTGCCTGCGACGAACCAGACATAGTTGAGGTTGCCGGAGTCGCCGAAATCGAAGCGGCCCTTCTGGTGGGAGAGCGCGGTGATGTAGGGTCCGGCGACGATGGAGAAGCAGAGAAAGACGAGAAGAGCGGCGGCTGTAATGCGGGCGATGGGTTGGCGCTGCCAGACGAAGCGGAAAGCTATGAGAGCCAGGATGCAAAGAAAGGTGAAGACGAAGGCGAAGGATTTCGTGAGATAGGCGAAGCCCAGGGCGAGACCCATGAGAGCGGCATAACGCAGATGGTTGGTGGCGAGATGTTTTAGCAGAGCTGCGAGCGCGAAGAGGAGGAATGCGAGGAGGAGGGCGTCGGGGCGGACCTTGCCCATGCTGAGTTCGCGCTGGGATGAGATGACGAGGATGGCGATGCCCAGGTAGCGGAGGGCGTAGCGGTCGAGAACGAAGGGGAGAGGGTTCCGCCCGGCGGTGGAGGTCTCACGGAGTTCGCGGAGTTGGATGAGGGCGTCGGTAAAGGCTACTACGGCGAGCATCTCGAGAAGGAAGATGCCGAAGTTGACCATGTAGTAAGCGTGGAGCTCGTTGTAGCGCGTGGGGTGGAAGAGGATGTTGCCGATGGCGAGCGCGGCGGGATAGAGCGGGTTCCAATAGCCGTTGATGATGCCGGCCCATTGATGGGAACGCATGAGGTCGCCGATGTCCATGTAGGCTACGGCGTCGCCGTCGATCTGGTATCCGTCGTAGATGGCGTAGCCGAAGGTGACGAGGGCGGCGAGGAAGCAGTAAAGCGGCCAGAGCCGGCGCAACCAATAGGCTAGGCGGGTGGGCTCCGGCGGAGTTGCTGCTGACATATGGGGTGGGTTCCTCCGTTATGCTTGCTTTCCCTCCTTATCATCGCAGAAGAGGTGCGGGTGGCTGGCCGATTTTTTTGGGTGATGGTATGGACAAAGGAACAGCAGATCCCTGCGGGACGACAACAAGAAAGGAAAATACAAGAACAACGGCGCAAGGACAAAAGCAAAGGGGGCGACAGCTTTTGCTGTCGCCCCATATTGTGCTGACCGGTTTCTGCAGCAGTTGATGCTACATGTCTTTGACGCCGTCGACGAAGGCCTTCAGCTTGCGGCTGCGGCTGGGGTGACGGAGCTTGCGGAGCGCCTTTGCCTCGATCTGGCGGATGCGCTCGCGGGTGACCTGGAAGGACTGGCCGACCTCTTCGAGGGTGTGTTCAGAGCCATCTTCGAGGCCGAAGCGCATCTTGATGACACGCTCTTCTCTCGGCGTTAGCGTCCGCAGCACTTGGGATGTGTACTCCTTCAGGTTGACGCTGATGACGGCGTCAGCCGGGGAGACGGCCATGCGGTCTTCAATGAAGTCGCCGAGGTGCGAGTCTTCCTCTTCTCCGATAGGAGTTTCGAGGGAGATGGGCTCCTGGGCGATCTTGAGGACCTTGCGGACCTTGGCGACCGGGATGTCCATGCGGCGAGCGATCTCTTCGGATGACGCCTCGCGGCCAAGCTCCTGCACCAGTTGACGCGAGGTGCGGATGAGCTTGTTGATGGTCTCGATCATGTGCACCGGGATACGAATCGTGCGGGCCTGGTCCGCAATGGCGCGGGTGATGGCCTGCCGTATCCACCAGGTGGCGTAGGTCGAGAATTTGTAACCGCGACGGTACTCGAACTTGTCGACGGCCTTCATGAGGCCGATGTTGCCCTCCTGAATGAGGTCGAGGAACTGGAGGCCGCGGTTGGTGTACTTCTTGGCGATGGAGACGACGAGGCGAAGGTTGGCCTCGATGAGCTCGCGTTTGGCGCGCTCGGCGTCCATGTCGCCCTGGATCATCTCGCGCTGGGTGCGCTTGAGGTCGGCGATGGAGATGCCGGCATCGGCTTCGACGCGCTCGAGGTCAATGCGGCAGTTTTTCTGCTGCCGCTTGTACTCCTTGCGCAGCTCCTCGGATTTGGAGTTCTCGAACTTAGCTTCGAGGGTCTTGATCTGGCGCTCGAGCGTGCGCATGGCGTCGACGGTCTTGTTGACCTTATCGAGCAGGCGCTTCTTCTCCGCGTTGGTGTACTTCAACTCGCGGACGATGCGATTGATGTAGACGTGCTCGCGACCGATGAGCCAGCGGGTTTTGCGCGTTTCTTTGGCCTTTGCCTTGGCATCTTTGCCATTCGAAGCGGCGAGCTTCTCTTCCAGCCCGTGAATCTTCTTCTGATGCTTGAGGATGACGTCGATTCGACCGGCGGTGGCGCGGACGCGTGCCTGCAGAATCTCTTCGGTGAGCTCTTCCTCGTCGAAGGTAACGACTTCCTTGATGTTGCGGACACCGCGACGCAGGTCTTCGCCGAGACCGACGATCTCGCGGATAACGATGGGCGAGCGCGAGATGGCCTTCATGACGCGGAGCTGTCCGCGCTCGATGCGCTTGGCGATTTCGACTTCGCCCTCGCGGGTTAGCAGGGGAACGGTGCCCATCTCGCGGAGATACATGCGGACGGGGTCGTTTGTCTTCTCGAGGGTGCCGGGGGAGAGGTCGAGCTCTACGTCGTCGGACTCTTCGCCGGCCTCGGGCTCGTATTTTTCACGGTCGCCGGCGAATTTATCGCCGGAGAGGACATCGATACCCTGGGTGTTGATGGTGGTAAGAAGGTCGTCGAGATCGTCGGGGGTGGTGATGTCACCCGGGAGAAGGTCGTTGACCTCTCCGTAGGTGAGATAGCCCTTTTCCTTCCCGGTGTCGATGAGCTTCTCAATGTCGTCTTCGTACTTGTCAATTTCTTCAGCCACGGCTGTGCGCACTCCTGCAAAGATTCAGATGATTGGGATGCCGCTTACTCGTTCTGGTGGTATTCAAGCGGAGGCATCCCTGGGATGTTGCGTAATGGGCAGGGAGCAGATTGCGGTTTAGACCGCGTTGGCAAGCCCGACGACCGTAAGGTCTGGGCATTCAAAGGCACACGTCCCCAGCGAATCACAGAATACCACACTGGTTAGACGTTTCGCGGGGAAAAAAGATTCTAGAATGCTCGGTTTGGGCCTATAAAGATACGGCATGTTCTGTAAACCAGGCGGTTAGTTCTTCTTCGGTGAGGGAGCCGTCGGCAAGGTGGAGGAAGGTGAAGTAGACGTCCTCTTTCGAAGCCGCGATGTCCCAACCATTTCTATCCAGAAAAGTCAGCGATACGACCAGCGCCGTGCGTTTATTTCCGTCAACAAATGCGTGGTTTCGGGCGATTCCGAACGCGTAAGATGCGGCGAGCCGGAACACATCCGGCTGGTCGGCGTAGGCAAAGACGTTGAGCGGCTTGGCGAGGGCGGAATCGAGCAGGGTTTCGTCGCGGATACCGTCAGATCCGCCATGTTGGGCTAACTGTGCGCTGTGCATGGCCAATATGGCCTTCTTTGACACCCAAATCGGCTCTTTCATTACTCAGCGAGTTTTCGCAAAACGTCGCGATGCTTTCTCATGACGCGTTTGGCGGCCTCCATCTCTGCCGTAAAGTCCTGGTCGTAGGGAGTAAGTTGAATGCCTTCAGGAGTTTCGAGGAGGTAAAGGCTGTCGCCTTTTTCGACGTGAAGCCGGTTCAAGATTTCTTTGGGCAATACGACGCCAACTGAGTTGCCAATCGTGGTGATCTTGACAGTGGTGGCCATGAGAGCCTCCCGAACGTAATTATAACTTAAGTTATAACCGCCGGGAAGATGTTTTCATCGCGAATCCAGGCGGATTGTTGCAAGGACTAGCTTTCGAAGCCCGGTTTGGAGCGGCGGATGCGGGCCAGTAAGGCGGCCGGACGCAGCGCGTGAGGGTAGTGGAGGAGGCTGACCAGGAAGGCTGGCAGGGTATCGTGAGCGATGCGGAGCGAGGCTGGAACGACGTAGAGGTTCATGACAAGTTCTGAAATCAGAAGGGATGCGGCAGCACCGTAAAGGCCGTAAGCGCGGGCAAAAATGAAGCACACGGCGCAGGTGAGGCTGGTGCCAAGGATGTAGTACGTAGCGAGCCTCTGGTGCTGGTTGGTGGACGTCAACAGGGTGGCGCTGGTGGACCAGAGCGCGTAAAGGAGGACGACTATCAGCAGAATGGCGAGGAGGTTGCGGCTGGGGGGAACATGGCCGGAGGTCCAATGCGTGAGAAACCATGGACCAAAGG
>JAOAPF010000102.1 GCA_025462755.1 Edaphobacter sp. | reverse complement strand
AGGTCCGAGTTCCACTTCTTTTCCAATTGCTCCAAGTCTTCTGGGTGAATTGCTGCTCGGCACCCACAGCCTGTTGCATCTTCAAGACAAATTCCTGTGTAGTCGCGCCACCGGCGATTCCAGAACTCTGGCGATCCATCGGGCAGGCCGCACCAGGCGATTACCGGGATGGTATCGATGATCCTGCGGAGTTTGGCTTCCGAGTGTTTGACCTCGTCGGAACTGCCTTCCGATCTGGCACGATACTGGTTCTCTTCAGTATTCGTTGACTCGTCAAATTCTGCCGATTCACGCACTTCTGCCCTCGCAAGAGTTTAGATCGCTTTGATCAGAGGATCGTTGCAAAAAATATGTTGGTCTTCTTTTCGAGTTGACTGACACCAGCGACCTTGGCTTTCGGTTGTAGGCAGTCTAGCTTCCAAGCCCGTTCTGCTCGAACCTCAACATTTTGCTGAGAATGCATCATAGCCCCTCACAGTCAGGTCACACATTTTCAATAGCTTGGAATTGGTCATCCGGTTGCAAGCCTGAAGGGCGCGAAGGAGAAACATTATGCAAGCAATCTCATCAAGGTCGATCCGATGTCATCCGCCTGGTGCGCTGGTACTTGCTGGTCTTTTTGTCGTTGTCGGCCTTGCCATTCCTGGATACACGCAAACCGTCACATCAAAGAAAGCTCTACAGACAAAAGGAAACCACCGTGACGCAGCTCGCGACCGCGCAAGTTGACAACGACCCGTACAACGCAACAGTGTGAGAAACAGTGGATAACAACCATGAATTCGCAACCGACACACTTGTCGTCCGAAATGGAAAGATAGTCATGGAATCTTTCGCTGCGAAGGTGACACCAAAGCGGTGATCCGGCCTCGCCAACAACAAAGAGGAAGAAACTAGATGAAGCGCTTGTATTGTGACAACGTGGCATTTGCGTATGAGGATGTTGGCTCAGGATCGCAGCCGTTTCTATTCGTGCATGGATGGGCCTGCAACCACAATTTCTTCGCGCCGCAAATCGAGTACTTCAGCCGGTTTCACAGGGTGATAGCTGCCGATCTTTGCGGACACGGTGCCAGCGATGCACCACAGCGGCAATATACAGTACCCGAATTCGCAGATGACCTGGCGTGGCTCTGCGGAAAACTTGGCGTGGAACGAGCGGTCCTTGTTGGACACAGTATGGGTGGCGTCATTGCACAGCAATTGGCGGCAACACATCCGGAGCTGAGCGCGGCGGTTTGCCTGATTGATTCTGTGGTCTTCCCCTCCGACGCGTTCATTGCCCAACTCGAGCTACTCGGTGATCAGCTTGCTGGAGCTGCCTACATTCAAACTCTCCAACTCGCAGCAGGCGCTCTCTTCATTGAAACAGACGATCCTGTCCGGAAGGCTCATGTGTTAGCCGAGATGTCTAAAACTTCGCAGCACGTTGCCGTACCGGCATTCAGGAATCATTTGCTGGACTACGACGCCTCTCGTGTAGCGAGGGCGTGTCGCGTGCCCATCGCCTACATTGCGGCAAGCAACCTCATGGCAGATCTCGGTCAATTCAAGCAGTTGTGTCCACAGCTCGTCACCGCGCAGACCATCGGATCTGGACATTTTTCTCTGCTGGAAGTACCCGAACAGGTCAATGCGATGCTGGAAGGATTTGTAAAGATATCTTTGCCGCAGGATCGCGGTCACGCGGCTTCTGCTTTTCGCGATGGCAGTTCGTTAAAGCCGGGGACCAACGTAAGCAATACGGTACTTGGGGTGATCGGCGATACACCCGCCGTGCGGCTGCGAAGCCTGGTCACGCGCGAAATGGCGGACGTCGTCGTTAAGCTCGAGTATTACAACCCGACTGGATCGTATAAAGATCGTATGGCGCTGGCGATGATCGAAGGCGCTGAAGCGCGCGGGAGTCTACGCCCGGGAATGCGCGTTGTGGAGTACACGGGAGGAAGTACTGGCAGTTCGCTGGCGCTCGTGTGCGCGATCAAAGGCTATCGGTTCGTGCCGGTTTCGTCGGATGGGTTTGCGAAAGAAAAGCTGCAGACCATGCGGATTTTCGGCGCGGACTTGCGGATTATTTCTTCGAAAAACGGGCAACTCACTCCAGAGCTGTTCCGCACCATGATTGACACGGCGAGGAAGTTGAGCGACCAGCCAGAGACGTATTACACGGATCAGTTCAATAATACCGACGCAATTCGTGGGTATATGGAAATCGGGAACGAGCTCCTCGATCAAGCCGGTCCGGAAATTGCGGCGTTCTGCGGTGGGGTCGGCACGGCGGGGATGCTGATGGGCGTGTCGCGAGCGCTGAAAGCGCGCGGATGCCGCGCCAGAATTGTGGCGCTCGAACCTGCGTCATCACCGGTCCTCACGCTCGGCAAAGGCGGACCACATCGCGTGGAAGGCATCGGGGTGGGGTTTCGTCCGCCACATCTTGAGGACAGCGATTTTGATGAGGCGCGCACCATTGATGAGCAAGAGGCACGCGCTGTGGCTCGGCGGTTAGCCAAAGATGAAGGCATTTTCGCGGGAACGTCTTCCGCAATGAATGTTGTCGCCGCACTGCAACTTGCGGCTGAACTCGGACCGGGAAAAACGGTAGCCACTGTCGCTGTGGATAGCGGATTCAAATATCTTGCAGGGGATTTGTATCAACTCTGAAATCGAATCGCGAGTTCGTTCGACAAAAGTCATTGCTTGGCGGTGTTCGCTAGCTCTTCATCTTTGCGACAAGTCCGGCTGAAGACCCAGTGGGCGCACTTCCCCTACAACAAGGGACTGGACCAGTTCGACTTCGCCTTCCAGCCTTCGGTCGATCAACGCAAGCTGCGCGAACTGGCAGGCCTCGCCTTCCTCGAACGCAAGGAGAACGTGCTGCTGCTCGGGCCGCCGGGGGGGGTGGGCAAGACGCACCTGGCCATCGCGCTGGGCACCGAAGCCATCGTCGCCGGATCATCGGTCTACTTCGTCACCGTTGCGGGTGTGCTTGGCCTGGCTCTCGGCTTCGAGCGCCTGTTCGAGGAAGTCCAGATAAGGCAGGTTCTTCGCCGAAGCCTCTTCGGCGATGGCCTAATAGCAGTTGGGCAGATGCGACAGGCGTAGCCGCAGCATGTGGTTCAGCAGGCGTTCAGACTGAAGCGACATGGGCTACCTCCTCGCAGAACGCGTTGTAGTCCGAAAGAGGTCGGAACTCCACCTCGGGTGCTACGTAGTAGAGGCCGACTCCGGGACCAGGCGTCAACTCAACGATCGCAACGGGTGTGTTGAAGGCCGCGAGACCCGACTTCCGCGGCAGGCTTGCATAATGAGTCCGATCGATGACCATCTCCCCGCGAGAAGTTGATAGGCGATGTTCGGCGATCCACTCCTGCTGGTAGAAGATGCAGAGGATGCCCAACTCGAGCGGCTCGCGAACAATCACGGCCCTTCCGGCATGAACATGCGGGACCGAGTAACGGTTGCCGCGGTAGGCCACCAGGCAGTCCTTCGCGACCTGGCGATGGCACATGTAGCTGGGGTTGTACGCTGGCTGGCCGTTGAGTGCTGTCAGTCCTTCATGGGCAAAGCGCACCTGCGGGATCTCGCGTGTGGTCGCATGCACCCGGTGGTTGGCCTCTCCGCACCAGGCTAGCGCCTGCCGGTTCAGCTCCTGGAGCGAATCGAAGCTCAGACCGGGCCAGAAGCTGCCCTTGATATAGCGGATCGTCGACTCGATCTTGCCCTTGGTCTGGGCCCGGTACGGATGGCAGACGCGCGGGACAAAGCCATAGTAGCTGGCGAAGTCCAGCATCTTGGCATGAAAGCGTGGCTGCCCGTCGACCCGATCGAGCACCACCGTCTTCATGTTGTCGGTCAGCACCGTTGCGGGCACTCCGCCGAAGAACTCGAACGCGTGCACCATGCAGTTCAGCAGCGTCTCCACATCCTGCCGCTGAGTGAACTCGACATACTGCATCCTCGACCAGCACAGCGTCAGCGCGAAGCTGTAAAGCCGCTTACCATCCCAGTTGCCGAAGTGGCCCCAGTCCATCTGAGCCTGCTCGCCCGCAGCGGTCTCGAACCGAACAAACGCCCGCTCCTGGCCCTCACGGCGCCACGGCGCTACGACTGCCCTCACCTGAGTCACTCCGCCCGCATAGCCGCGCTTCTGAATCTCCACAAAGAGGCGGGACGCGTTCACAACACCCAACTCCCAGCGTTCGCGGAGATAGGCGCGAAACGGATCAATCTTCCAACACTTCGGCTTCCGTTCGTACTTGCGTGGCGCTTGCCTTAGGTACTTCCGAACCGTCTTCCCGTCCATGTTCAGCTGGCGACCGATCTCGCTCACGCTGACCCCATCGTGATGAAGCTGCTGTATGTCCATGAAACCCTCCAGTCGCACCATCCCGACCTCCAACGGTCAGAATGATCGGTTACGGCCTCAACTGGGGAATTTTCAAACGATGAAACCGAGGAATTTTAAGGTAACGCTGACAACTCGAAGCACCCGGCCTCGAGCCAGCGCTGCATCTGCTGATACACCACGTACCAGGGCGGCAAATCGTGCGGCAGGAATCGCCACTGGCCGCCCGTTCGCGCCACGTACCGAACGGCGTTGAAAACCGTTCTCAACTCATGCTTGCGTTGCGGGCTGTCTTCGCGGCAAAGCAGCAAATACGGCAACACAAACGCCCACTCCTCGTCCGTCACATCGCTCGGATAACCACCACGTCCCTTGTCGCTCATCCTTCCATGCTCGACAGATCAACACCCCCAGCAAAGAATCTAACCAGGTACAAAGTTCATAACAGGCTCTAGTAGTCGAGTCGCTCCACCAGTTCATAACAATCTGAAAACTGATCGGGAAACCATTTCCCCGGTGTTGACGGCACGGATAGGCCCACAACCTCCTGAAACGGTCGTGCGAGCCAATCGTCAAACGGTCAACGTCGGCACGCCGATGCGTTTGCCATGAGCTGGCGCAAGCCGCGCCCGATTGATTGCTCCACCAAGGACCGTAATTTTCCGCCTGCCGTGAGGCTGGCTCGCGAAAAGCGACGATGGATGACTCAGGGCGCAGTGGGAATAAAGTTCCTGTTGATGTGTTCTACATGATGAAAAGAATACGAATGGGGAATAACTTCAAGTGAGGTGATTGAGACGGAAAACTCCTGTAGCGTTTGCAGTTATTGGAGTGGGCATGGCACACGGGCAGAATGCTGTAGATAAATTTCAATCACTCGTGGGATTGTCAGCGTAGAGATTGATGATCGCGGGACAGGTTGCACTGTCAAGCAATACCGCGGTCGAAGATTCGCCCCGAGACGCTACGGTGATATCGAATGCCGTGAAAGAAGGCGAGGCAAAGGGGCTGAATCAAACACTGATATCGATTTCTTTCAAGGCCCAGATCGAAGCCAGCAAGGTCGTTCAATACTCCCTCTTAGTGGACCTGCATCGCCATGGCGCACGGTCCAATCAGTCTCGTCACCACCGTCCGGCCAGAACTGGATCGGATCCAAACAGAAATTATTGAAGAGTTGGCGCACTGCAGATATCCGTGCCAATGACACTAGCCACGTAACACGCCCTGACGGGAGTATCCGTGATCTTCGTCCTCAAGAGTTGGCAAGCGTCCGACACCACCGTCCACTGGCTTGAAAGGCAAGGGTACGTGGTCCAAGTTGTCCCACTGGCGTTCGAGCCTGATGAAGACTTCCTCGACGAAGTCTTGGGCCTCGGGAAGTAACGCCCCATTCACCCCTATAAACCAATTGATCTTCGCTGATCAGCGCTCTGCGTGGTCACAACTTCCCATCCTCGCGGCTTGGAGGACTGAGCCTCCCCATTCAGTCCCACCCATTTCCGTGCGTAGAGCCCAGCTCCGCATAATCAAGTCCGCCGTCCAGCGGAGACCGAGTGCTTCACTTTGATGCAGTTCCCCAATACGGGCGAACAGGCGTTGAGCAGTAGATTGTAGACGGCGCTCTCGATCTTCCTCGCGTCGATATAGGCGGCAATCGGTGGGAGTTGAGAGAGATCAATTGAAAACCCGACGGACATCCGGATGCTTTTTGACTCCTGCGACGGCACGCTCAACGACAGCGGCGAACTCCCCGTTGCGCAATTGCAGCGCCTGCCCGGTACGCGCAAAGAGCAGAAATGAATCGATGAGTTCCGTCATTCCCAGTACCTCCTGGCTTATTCCCGCCAGCATTTCCGTTCGCTCGTCTGCCGCGAGTTGTGGTTCCTCAAGAAACTCAGCATTGGCGCGGATGGCATTGATTGATCCGGTACTTCGACTGGAGAGAAGTGGCCTGATCCCAAGGTGCGAGCGGAGACAAGCTGCGGCGTAAGGCGCTGAAACCGTGGTAGATCGAGGAGTGGCATGATCGAGAAAATGTACGCGATTGGCACATGACAAGCGGTAGCAGCGCCGCTGGCATCATAGTTTGTCGTGTGATTGGGAAGAGCCGAGGCGAAAATGTGTTTCGGAACATGTAAAGATGCGATCAATTGTGAGGACTGCTTATCCGTTGGTAGGCACATTGCTGAGAGCGACTGCCGATAAGCATCAAGATATTGCGGTCCAGCCAGCGCTTCAGCAAGCTGAGACGTCTTCAGATGATCCAGCACCGAAGAGCGATCTCTCGTCAGTGAGATCGCTCATCGGCAGTAGCGGATGATCTTGAAGGTTTGTTCCAACAGAAAGATCGACAACCACAGGAATCCCAAACGGGCTCAGTTCGTCAACTGGCCCGATGCCTGACAGCATGAGGATTTGAGCTGAGCCATAGGCGCCTGCTGCCAGGATGATTTCCCTTTCGGCGAAAAGGGTTTCCGTCTGGCCTAACGATGGATTGAGACGGCAGTAGTGCGACGATCTTCCAACAGTAGCTGCAACACGAGGGCGTCTGTGAAAACTTGCAGGTTCGTCCGTTCGCGGGCGGGGTAAAGATAAGCAGAGGCGGCGCTGCACCGAGCCCCGCTCCGCTGCGTGAGCTGAAAGCGCCCGAATCCCAACTGCAAGGCTCCGTTGGAAATCGTCGTTGGGTGATAGCCCGATCTCACTGCTGCCTCGATCAGGTGATCTACCAGCGGATGCATGGAACGGCCATCCTGCACAGTCAAAGGCCCTGAATGTCCATGGTATCGTGGGTCGCCCCGCTCGTTGCCCTCTGACCTTATGAAATAGGGCAGCATCTGTCTGTACGACCACCCCGGTGCGCCCTCGTCTGCCCAGCCATCGAAATCAACTGCGTTTCCGCGGATATAGATCATGGCGTTCGTCGCTGAACAACCACCCAGTGTTCTACCGCGGGGCAGATAGACCCGACGCCCCGCGAGATTGGGCTCCGGCTCGGTCGCAAAGTCCCAATCGTACTTGGTCTGCGCCACGACCCGAGATACACCGAACTTCTCAAGATAATGCACCTGCCGATATAAGCGCCAAACCCAACAACGCTGACATTAGGGCAATCTCAAGGGTGTTTGCTGGTCGTACGCGCCACAAGTCGGCTAATGCAACTGTGTCGTTCAGTTTTGCTCATCTACGGAATTTATTTACGGCCTGGGTGTTTTTATAGCTAGCTGGATCGCGAATTCCCCGCTCGTGAAGTCGACACTACCTATCGTTCCTGTACCGAAATTAATGCTGTAAGGCCTTATGAGCGGGACCCAAAACACAAGGAGGAATTATGAAGTCACTGCTAAGTCGCGCCACGGCACTATGACGGCTTTGTCTCTGGGAATAGTTTCCCAAGCTCAGCAATACAGCCAGACGAATCTCGTCATTTAAGCATCTTGATGGCGGGCTTAAAGAAAGAATGAGCTTTCCTCAATGGCACAGGAACCTTTGCTCAGCCTGTTCTGTGATCCTGGCAACTGCCCCATATTCAATTCCACCCAACCGATCCACGCCGCAGCGCGGAAGGAGAACCCTCTATGTTCAATCGTCTCTTGTTGACCGGGCCCCTCGTCTTTGTTCTCACCCTAGTCGTCCCCGCCCACGCCGATACCATCTACAGCACTGTCCTGTTGGGGTCCAATGAGGTCCCCCCGACTGGAAGTCCAGGAACAGGAGTTGGCGTCTTCACCCTCAGCGGTAATATGTTGACGATCGCTGAAACGTTCACCGGCTTGACCGCTCCCGCAAACGCAGCGCACCTTCATTGCTGCGGTCCTGTGGGAGTCAACGAAATAGTAGCGGTTCCGTTCACCCCGTTCCCAAATGCCACGGCTGGTGCATTCAACACCACCGTCGATCTGTCCCTCGCCGGCACCTACACCGCGGCGTTCATCGCCCAGGAAGGTGGAACGGTTGGGCTAGCGGAAGCTGGCCTCATCGCCGCCTTGAACAGCGGAAACGCGTACGCCAACATTCACGACGCCAACTTTCCTGCTGGCGAGATCCGAGGCCAGATCACTCAAGTGACACCGGAGCCGGCCAGTCTACTGTTGCTCGGTACAGGCTTGATTGCCACGGTGCAAGTTCTACGCAGAAGAATCCGCGCCTAGTGGCCTGTCGCAGGGAAAACGTTAGTAGGGCAAGGGCACCGGATAGACAATCCTTATGACGGTTCCATGCGAGAACAGATTCTGGCGCTCAAGAGCGGTAACGAACTCTCTGCGACAGGCCACTAGATACCGAACAAAAGGTTGAGAAGAGCCTCCCTGCCAACCATCGGCGGAGGCTCTCTTCTGCCTCATCCCAGCGACTGAATCAACCCACGAATATACCCATAAGGTATGAAGCGACGGCGCAGTTCCGTCGGCGCACTAGCATGTCTTCGCTATATCTTCCGAGAAGATAAATCAAGGAAAGACGACACCCGCGAAGCAGAAAACCAACATTCCAGATCAACTGGATGCGCCGGGCGAACTGATGATCTCTCAATCGTCTAAAGCACTCGCAACCGATTGCGCTGACCTTTACGAAATATCCATCGCAAACGATGCTGCGGGACTCCTGCGCCGGCAATGCGGTTGCTCCACTTGAGCTACCTGCTGTTGTCATTCAAAGTGTCCATGAACTCGCCGCCGACCATGGAATTCTTTTCCGTTGATTGTTGAGTCATGCCAAAGCCGGTCCTACAGAATCGCCTTACCAAAACTGTCGTGGAAAGTCATCGAGCATGGAAAGCATATAACGCGGACAAAAACATTCCTCCAGCCCGGGAATAGATCCCACGGTGTTGTGTTTAACAGCGAGTGAACAAATATGTCATGGAGTCCCGGCATTGTTGGCGGAGCACCATTTGTTTTCTGCGTTCTGCCTCAGCTGCCTCTTCCATGAGGATGGCGTAGTGGCGAAAGCCGGGAAACTCTTTCCACAGCATAGCTAGTTGATTATCGGAGGGTGCCGACCCATATCTGTCGCAGATCGGGCAGATCGCCAACCATCCGCTCGATAATCGCAGCTCCGTGAACTCCTTCAGCCGTAAGCTGCTGGATATGCAGATCCATCGCAGCGGCCAGCCTATGAAATTCGCGCATGGTCATTTCCCATTTCGTTTTGGTCTGCCGGTAATCGGCTTTGTTCCCCGATTCAAATAAGTTTTACGGATCGTAGATTGGTTCCTGCTGATTATCTGAGATTGGCCCAATTTTACCTTTTCGAGGCGTTGGGCATTAATAGCCTGTATGGTGCTTAGGGTTGCAACATGCAGAGAAACAGCTTCGTCGTTGGGTGGTAGCCGAGGCGAGCATATATGGGGTAGCCCGCCTCCGTGGCATGCAGTACGGTGCGCTGAAGACCGGTTGCTTCATGAGCCGTCTGCAAGGCATAACGCACCACGGCCTCGCCGTAGCCCTTGCGCTGCGCTTCAGGAAGCGTGGCGACCAGAAACAGGAACAGGCAACCTTCATTGATGATCGCCGTCGCCGTCGCAACCGCCTTATCGCCCTCGTACGCTAGGTATCCATAGGCGTGGTCTTTCCATAGCGAATGATCCTTCACCACGGAAACCGCTGTCTCCATTGGCAGGTTGTAAGCCGCGCAGTTCAGTTCCGCGAAGGTCTGTATGGTTGCGTCGTCTTCAATCCTGACGAAGCGCAGCTTAGGATGCCCCTTCGCTTCCAAGGGAAAGATGTTGCCGGCCATGCCGGTTGCCGGGATGGCCGCAACGAGCTTTGCCTCGGCCAGAATCTCTGTGAAGTTTTCCTTGGCAGATCCGCTGAGATAATCCGGAAATACAACAAACAGCCCGCCATGAGATTTAACTTGCAGGTAATCGGACGCCTCTTGCGCTTTGCTTTTGAGCACCTGGGCGTCGCTGACTGGCTCATTTAGGAAGAGGATATTGTAGAACGGAAAACTGGTGTCGGCCCAACTAATCGCCAGACCTGGTCGATCGGTCTGGTCGGCATGCGGAAATTCTTTGCCAAGCAGCTTCCAGGTTGTGACGAATTGGTGAAGAGATTCAGACAGTTCTGCATCGTTACTTGGTAGTGGCATGCATGCTCCTAAGAACGGTAGGTTTCTTATCCGAGGGTGACGAGCACTTCGAAAATCGAAGAGTCGAACCAAGGCATATACAATGAACACCGATTGCAGTCACTTTATTCCCGCGCCAAAGGCAAAGGGATCGCCAACATAATTTGGCACGGGTCTGCTCGATGGTGAGTTCCCGCTCCATCTCAGCCAGGCCCGCCATAACATGGAAGAAGAAGCGGCCTGAAGCTGTGCCCGTGTCGAATCGATGCCGCGGCTCGGAAAAGCAACATTGTTGATGCCGAACTGCTGAAGTACGTCTCCCCGCTCGGATGGGAGCACATCAACCTGACCGGAAACTTTTTCCGTTGTACTGCCCACGCGCTCAAATTCGCGCTCCTGAAGTACGCGCAGGAGAGCAATTTGGGTCTCCGCTGGAAGGTCACCGACTTCGTCAAGGAAAAGAGTCCCTCCGTCGGCGGACTCAAATCGTCCTACACGTC
>JAOAPF010000095.1 GCA_025462755.1 Edaphobacter sp. | reverse complement strand
CGCCTGATCGAACATTCCTCGGTCCCTGTACACGCCGCCCAGGTTGTTATGACCCCAGTAATATCGTGGGTATATCTTGATCAAGAGCGCGTATTGCTCGATAGCCTTGGGCAACTCTCCCGTCACCTGTTGGTAGTACAGGGCGGAGACGATGTACTTCTCCAATGCAGTGAGACGACGGTCACGCAACTCGTAGGCTTTGCGGATGTACTCGATACCCGTGCTGATTTCCCCGAGATTTCCATACAAGGGACCAAGATAGGTGTAGGCCGCCGCAAAGTTTGGATCCAGTTCGGTAGCGCGCCTAAAGAATGGAATCGCCTCAGCCGCTCCCTTCCGTGGGTATACCGCGACGCCGTCGCTGTAGGCCTGCAGCGCTTCTAAAGAAGAGGTTGTTACCTCCTCCAGCGGTTTGCTGTGATTCTGCAGGGATGGCAAGGACTCTCCGAGTTTCAGGCGCAGGCTGTTCGCGGCCTGGCCCAGGGACTGCAGCACCTTGTCCCGGCCTTTGGCTTCCGCCTCGACTGCCGCGAGCGTTTCGCCCGTCTGGCAGTTGATGGCTTTCAGCTCCATCGCGTACTGGCTGTCCAGTCTGGAGATGGACCCAGTCAAGAGCGCCTTACTCGACGTTCGAACGCAGATTTCGCGGCCTACATCCTGGCTGATGCGATCCCCAGGGGAACGTCCCATCAGTTTCAACGTCTGATTGACTTTTATGTCTGACAGGACGTTGAGAAAGGGAGACTGCTCCAGACCTATGGCGAGCGAATCCCTGAGCGTGCTGTCGAAGACTGGTTCGCCTGTCCTGTTGGAGAAGTCGGTTAAGACGATGACGTCTTTTTCGGTGAGGGCCGGGTGTGGGTGTGAGGAGTGCAGGACACCGGCCATTGCTATTGCCAATGCGGCCGCAACGGAGAGGACCTTTGCCAGTCTGCGATGCCGAGGGGATTCTGGCTTTGATCCGCTTTCAAGCGCAGGAGCGGTTTCGGGTTGCGTTGAATGTTCCAGCGTGCCGATAAATCGATAGCCGCGTTTAGGCACCGTTTCGATGAACTGCGGCACCTCGGCCGAGTCGCCGAGGACGATGCGGAGCTTGCGGACTGCTGTGTTCAAACCGTCTTCAAAGGCGCCGAAGGTTTCACCTGGCCAGAGCCGGCCGCAGAGTTCTTCACGGCTGACCAATTGGCCGGGTTTGTGCAACAAGGCCAGAAGAAGCTGCAGGGGTTTCTCTTGAATGGCAACCGGCGTTCCGTTCCGCCCTACCGATGCTTGACGAAGGTCCACCTCGAACTCCCCAAACCGTGCGATGGCGCCCGTGTCGGTAGTTTGTGCCAAGGCTGAACCTCGGGAATTAGGAGGCGATTGTAGCACCGGCCTACGACGTGGAGATGCTTGCCGGGTGTTGAGAATGCCGCAGAAAACTCCTGGGTCTACGCTTGGCGATTGATAAGGATTGGCTTAGAGCTGTTCAGGTTTTGTTCATCGCGAGTTCAGCCACGCTCCATTGACGGTGGGGGAGCGCGAATCCATACTGCAGCACGGAATGGGCGCGGATTGTTTTGCGCGAAGGAGAAGAATCTTATGCGTCTCGACAAAAGACAAAAAGTCGTGATCGTGAGTGTGCTGGCGCTTCCTATAGCCGCGATGGCGACTCCGGGGGCAGGGTTCGTATTCAATTTCTTCAATCGCTTCACATCCACTACCGATGCAATCCACGAACACGCCCACGACAATGGCTGGTCGGCCGAACTTGAGGTGGAGGGAGCAACCGACTTCGTGCAGCAGGATGTGATGCTTGCGCCAGGCGGTTTCAGCGGCTGGCACAGCCACCCAGGCCCTGTACTGATCACGGTCAAGAGCGGCACGGCAACCTGGTACAACGCTGACAATTGCACGCCGATCGTTTATCCAACGGGCAGCGCGTTCATCGAGCCTGCAAACGTCCGCCACTATGTTGCCAACCGGGGCTCGGACAATCTGGAACTACTGGACACCTACATCATTCCCAAAGGGCAGGCGACGCGCCAGGAGCAGCCGCAGCCATCGCAGTGCCCGTTATGACGTGGACTACGTCAAGGTCGAACGAGGAGAGTTGCTACAACGTTGGAGACAGGTGCGAACGTTGAGAACGTCGCGGAGAACTCTCCTGGGTCTGCTTTGCGATTGATAGGGATTGGCTTAGAGCTGTTCATTTTTTGTTCAGCGCGAGTTCAGCCCCGCTCCATTGACGGTGGGGAAGCGCGAATCCATACTGCAGCACGGAATGAGCGCGAATTGTTTTGCGCTAAGGAGGAGAATTATGAAATCCACGATAACGGTGGTCCATGGTCTGTTCTTCGCTCTCGTAGTAGCCTGCGGCGTTGGTTTGCCGTCATCAGCGGAGGCGGGAATCACAAAGATTGAAATTACCCGTGTCGAATCACCGACATTTGAAGGAATGGCCTCCGGTGACGTTGGACCATACGAGAAGATCGTGGGGCGCGCGTTCGGTGAAGTCGATCCTCGGGATCCACGAAACGCGGCGATTACAGACATCTCCCTCGCCCCTCGCAATGCTCGAGGAATGGTCGAATATTCCACGGACCTTTCCATCCTGAGGCCAGTTGATCCATCGCAAGGAAACCACCGTGGTTTCTTCGAGATCAACAACCGGGGCGGCAATCTATCGTTCGGGATGATGAACGATGCCGTCACCGGAGGGAATGATCCGACGACAGCTGCCGATGCCGGCAACGGGTTTCTGATGCGCGAAGGGTACACGATGGTGTGGAGTGGTTGGGATCCCATCGTCGCGCCAGACAGCACCACGAAGCCGTTCACCATTTCAGTCCCGGTGGTGAAGAATCTCGACGGCTCTTCCATCGTCGGAGCCGTTCTTGAAGAGTTTGTGATTGACGACAGCACAACGTTGACCGGAAGCCTCATCTATCCTGCGGCGACCTTGAACAAGGGCCAGGGCCAGGCCAACCTTACCGTGCGGGCGCTCTATGCAGATACACCCATGGAGATCCCCGAAACCGGCTGGGAATTCGTTGACGCGCACGCCATCCAACTGCTGCCGGCAGGCACCCATTTTGAGAGTGGCAGGCTCTACGAGCTCACGTACCACGCGAAGGATCCGCTGCTCGCGGGGCTTTCCTTTGCCGCATTGCGTGACCTCACATCGTTCTTGCGGTACGGCGAATCGGAACATGCCCGTGCGGCCAAACCGTTAGCCGGAGATCTGCGCCATGTGTACTCGTTCAGCGTCTCTCAGCCCTCACGGTTCATGCATGACTTCTTGCGCTTGGGGTTCAATGAAGATGCACGGGGACGCCGCGTGTTTGACGGGAATCTCAACTGGATAGGCGGGGCGAGCGGTGGCTTCTTCAACTATCGATTCGCCGAATCTGGGCGAACCCATCGGCAACACATCGCTCGCTGGTATCCCGAAAGGCAATTTCCTTTCGCCAATCAGATCACTTTCGATCCAGTGACGGGGAAGACCGACGGAGTTCTGCGACAGTGTCTGGTGACCCAGACCTGTCCCAGGATCTTCGAGGTAAATTCCGAAAACGAATACTGGTCCAAGGCTGGGTCACTCTTGCACACGGACACCAGCGGAAACGATCTTGTGTCCCCACCCAATGTTCGCTACTACCTGCTCTCGAGTTTGCCTCACAGCGCAGGGATCGGGCCCACCTGACCCGGAATATGCCAACAACCGAAGAACCCGCTTGTGGCTAACCGTCCCTTGCGGGCTCTCTTGATCGCCTTGGACGAGTGGATCACGCACTACTCGAGTCCCCCTGAGAGCGAGTTGCCAAGGCGATCCGACAATACGCTTGTGCGATCGCTTCCGCAGGTAGGCATGGCCTTCCCAATATCCCAGGTGTGACATATAACGGTCGCTTGCACGAGGGCGACCGGCTCAATTTCGGGCCTTTGTTTGGACAAGGCATCCTGACAATTGTTCCACCGGTTGTAGATTCGCCGTATCAGGCCCTGGTTCCGAGAACGGATGCCGATGGAAACGACATTGCCGGTGTTCGCCTGCCGGACGTCGCTGTGCCCTTGGCTACCTACACGGGTTGGTGCTTGCGGGCCGGTGCGGCTGCGGGCGACGGATGTGATGCGGCCGGCCAGAAAGTCGACTTCCCGAAGACTAAGGCTGACCGAGAAGCTACCGGCGACCCGCGACTGTCGATCGAGGAGCGCTACCCTACCCATGAAAGTTACGTGAAAAAGGTGACAAACGTCGCTCGCCAGTTGCGTCATCGGAAGCTGCTGATTGAGGAAGACGTTGAGCGATACATCGAAGAGGCGGAGGTTAGCACGGTCGGCAGGTAGGTTGAATTCATTATCCGAAAAACCTCGGTCACGAATTCGCTCATCGGGCCCAGATTGTCTGATCGCGATCTCGTCGAATTTAGCCGGAATTGGCCAGTTCTAAGGAGTGATTTTGTCCATCTTATCCGATAGAGCCCGTGTGGATGCCAACGGTGTATGGATTGGTTACAGGATTCTTCGTCAGACGGTGACTCTTGCTCCCGATGGGAAGAGCTTCACGGGAACTTGGAGCAATGACCGCACGGACATCAATGGCAATATTGTGAGCCACATCGATGCCGACATCGTGGGCACGCGTGTCGAGGTCGTTAAGTTCGGAGCGGTGCGGGTTTTGCGATTTATGGGACAAAGCTCGCGCCGGTGTCGCTTCGGCTGCTTGCTGTTCGAATGACGGGCAAACAGGACAGAACTGCAAGGCTGGGTCGGATCATGGTTTGGTGGCACGGAGGCCACCGACCATGAAGCAGAAGCCGCGCTCCCGAGTTAATCGCAAGAAAGCCAAGACCGTCTTGCGCCTTCCCGATCTTGAACATGCCAAGGCCGCAGTGCTGAACAGCCTGACCAGTGCCGACGCCCAGCGCGGGTATCGTCATGCCATCGACGAGTTCGTTGAGTGGTATTGCTCTGAGCCCCGTCTGGCATTCAATCGCATCGTGGTCTTACGGTACAGAAGCTATCTGGAATCCCGGCAACTGGCTCCAGGAACTGTCAACCTCCGCCTGAGAGCAGGCTCACTCACTTGGGCGCTGTCCGGAGGCTCGCGTACGAAGCTGCCGATTGCGGCCTGCTCAGTTCGGATCTCGCTGCTGGCATTCGCCGCGTCAAAGGTGTGAAGAAACTGGGTGTTCGCCTTATCTGGCGCTTGCCAAAAGCCAGGATCTCAAAGGGAAGCGGGACCGAGCACTTCTTGCGTTGCTGCTGGCGTGTGGGCTGAGACGGCATGAAGCCGTTGGTCTGCGGATTGATGACCTGCAGCAATGCGAAGAACACTGGGCGATTGTCGATTTACTGGGCAAGGCAGGACACGTCCGAACGGTTCCGAATCCCCGACTGGGTGAAAGGGCAGTTGGACGAGTGGCTGAGGGCGGCTGGAATTGCCCGCGGCAGGATCTTTCGCAGGGTCACCAGAATGGGGCGGACATGGGGAGACTGCACGACGGAAAAGTCGATCTGGCACATTGTGAAGGATTGCGCGAAAGGGATCGGTATGCCTAAACTGGCCCCACATGACCTGCGGCGGACGTGTGCTCGCCTGTGCCATGCTGCAGGAGGCGAACTGGAGCAGATCCACTTCCTGCTGGGACATGTCTCGGTTCAAACAACCGAGCGATACCTTGGCTGCAAGCAGCGGATTCGGTCGGCGGTCAATGATCGCATCGGAATCGAACCAAATCCCTGAGTCGC
>JAOAPF010000094.1 GCA_025462755.1 Edaphobacter sp. | reverse complement strand
GAGCCGCTGCGCCGCCTCGCCACGTGAGCGAGCTTCGTGAACCTGCTGCTCATAACAAAAACGTCCAACGTCGGTTTGCAAGAGAGGAAGAACAATGAGCGATTCAAAGGCAGAGAAGAATAAGGCGCGTTGACCTTCAGTACCTGTTATGAGGGGCTATCACAGGACATTCGCGGAACAGCCGATTGTTGATGCGCCTGACTACCCGTCAGTCTGTCATTCAGCGATCTTTCCATTTTCAGCCCGAGCATGTGCGCTGCCCGACGAGCCTTTTACGAGGCAGATCCGAATCGAGGGCGTTCTCCGGCGTGGGGATTGCAGACGCTGGTTCTTACCACCTCCTTTGATTAGTGCTCACAATGTAGTCATCACAAATTTACGTAGTGTGGCAGTTGCGTGAGGAGAAAAGCCATTAATATCTAGGCAAAAGAGGCCTTTGACCTGTTAGGTTCATCAGTCATCCAGACCCATTTTGGCGGTTGCATTTCCGTCAATGCGTGCGATGAGGGCGCGCGGAAACAGCCTTGGCAACAAAGATGTGATCCGAACACTGATCCGTCCTGGATAGGCGACGGCCCGTTTCTGGTCAAACGCTTTCAGTGTTCTTCTGACAACTGATTCCGAACTATCCATATCCTTTGGTGACATGCGAGTTGAGGTGCCCTCGAAGAAGTTAGTCGCCGTTGGGCCCGGGCAAGTCGCCATTACCTGAACGCCGCTTCCAGCGAGTTCGTGGCGGATGGCCTCGCTGAAGTGAAGGACGAAAGCCTTGGTCGCAGCATAGGTTGCCAGGTAAGGGACAGGTTGGAAGCTGGCGTTTGAGGCAACATTGATAATGCCGCCTTTGCCTCGTGCAGCCATCGCCTCGCCGAAGTGATGTGTGAGAGCAACAAGCGCCTGCACATTCACCTCAATTTCAGCTTGCTTCTGCTTGCGGTCGTGGGAAAGGAATGCCCCGCTCAGACCGAATCCTGCATTATTTACGAGAAGGTCCACTTGAATACCACGACGCTCAAGCTCTTCAGCGAGTGCTTTAGGGCTGTTAGGATCGGCTAGATCAACGCTGAGAACGGTACACTGAAGCTTGTAATTTGCGTAGAGGCGCGCGGACAGGTCGTTTAATTTTTTGGTGGAGCGGGCGACCAACACCAGGTTCATCCCGCGTGCTGCCAGCGCCTCTGCAAATGCTTCCCCGAGACCCTTCGAAGCCCCGGTAACAAGCGCTGTTGAACCACCATAGTCAAACATAGTTTCTCCTTCCGGATACTGATTTGGATCTCAGCCCGCACATCGTCTCGCTATTGAGCGAAGCAGACCGCCTTCGACGCCAAGAGCGGCACCATAGTGGTAGCCGAAAGAGGGCTGGCGATTTAGGCGACAAGGTTGAAAATTCCTCCTGTGTAGTGAGTTTCACCAACGGATTGTCCGGTCCAACTCCCTCGGTTTGATCAATGATCGCTACCATCATCTTGTTTTCTGTTCACGCGACTTCGCTTCACTTTGTGGCGGAGGTCCCGTAGAAGATGCTCAGTGTACACATCGCCGGAGATGAACTCGGCACCTTGGCTCATGATTTCCGCTAGGATTGCTTCGCCATTTCGGTCAATTGATGTCACCTCAATGAGATCAACAATGCATCTCCGTTTACCCACGATGGCATGCGCTTCTCTCCAGGTCGACTTAAGCTCAGTGGCCCACTGGCCGGCCAATTGACCCTGCAAAGACCACCTCTGCTCGTCAGCCGAATCGGTTATCGTGATCTTGAGCACGACTCACTCCTGGCTGCTTTACCAGCCGGACGCGAGGGGAAATGGCAATCCGGGAGCCAAAAAGGGACAGGGTAGCTGAATTGGTTCTATGTGCTTGCTCCAATGGCCTTTGAATCCAGGCACCGTGTCGCCGAATTTCGCGGGCCGAACGACCATGAGACGGAAGTTTGGCGCGCGTGCCAGAGATTCAGCACCTCGGCGGATCGGATTAGTATTACTTCTTGCCGATGAGTGACGCCGGCGCATGTCCGGTGTATTTTTGTTGGTAGCCCACGAAATCGCGATGAGCTTGTTTAGTTCGCTGGGGTCAAGACAGGTGTGGAATGTCGTCAAATGCGCGCCACCAGACAGTAATGAACGGCACGGTCCAAAGCGCGGCAAAAACAGCAGCAACTGAGCGATACGAAACACTTTTGCGCGTTTCCCAGACGCTCATTTCGACTCGCTCTTCGGGGGAACTTTTCAGACTTCTCGCACGCGAGTTGCGCGCAGTGGTGAACTTCTATGTCATGGGTATCGGAATCTATGACGAGAATGCGCACGAGGTAAGTCTCACGTCGTACGGTGAGCCGGGCGATCCCCTCCAGGTCCCAAAACTCGTGCCGGAAGAAACCTTCACCTGGTGGGTGTACCAGCATCAAGAGCCCTAGATAATTCCTGCCCTGGACGCGGAGACTCGATTCCCAGCGGTAGCCGAGATGCTCAAGAACCGCGGAGTGCGTTCGGTGTGCGTGCTTCCATTGACGACTGTACACCGACGCCTCGGGGGCCTCGCTGTGGGCAGCATCGAAGCCGATGCGTATAGCACGGAGGAAGTCCGCTTTCTAACGCTGGTTGCCAACCAAGTGGCGCTAGCGGTGGATGATGCGTTGAACTTCGAGGCGTCACAACAAACGAAAGAGGCCCTGCGTGCGAGCGGAGAGGGCTTTCGTTTGATCGTCGATAGCATTCCAGGGCTCATCAATACGACTACAGCGGAAGGCGAATTCGAATTCGTCAGTCAGCAATCCCTGGAATATTTTGGCAAGACGCTCGACGAATTGAAAGGTTTCGAATCGAAGGGCTGGACCACCTCCGACCTTGTTCATCCCGACGATCATACTCGCATGTTGGCCACGTGGAGGCGCTCGGTCGAAACCGGGCATCCACATGAGTCTGAATACCGTATCCGTCGTGCCGATGGCGTATACCGCTGGTTCCATGTACGGTCTCTGCCTTGGCGGGACACAGAAGGACGTATCATCCGCTGGTATACCCTGCGGACGGATATCGACGACAGGAAACGCATGGAAGAAGCCCTGCGAACGAGCGAACTCAGTTTGGGCTTGGTCGTCGATAGCATCCCCGGGCTCGTTAATACGATGACGGCGGAAGGCGAAAACGAATTCGTCAATCAGCAAGTCCTCGATTACTTCGGCAAGTGCCCTGAAGAATTGAATCGTTGGGCTACCAGCGACCTCATCCATCCGGATGACCTCCCACGCGCGATCGCCACTTTTACCAGTTCAATTGAGACTGGGCAGCCCTACGACATCGAGCACCGTATCCGTCGTGCTGATGGCGTGTACCGGTGGTTCCAAGTTCGCGCTCTCCCCTTGCGAGATACGGAGGGCCGTATCATCCGCTGGTATGTCCTCAGTACGGATATTGACGAGCGCAAACAGGCGGAAGATCGATTGCAGTTGCTCCTCGACATCACCAATCAGGTGGTCTCAAATTTGCAGCTCCGCGACCTCCTGCGGGCCATCTCGGCAAGCGTTCGGCGAGTCATGCAATGCGATCTTGTAGGGGTCTTCTTGGCGGACTCGGATGGAGACAGATTGCAAACCTTCGTGCTCGATTTTCCGGAGAGCAAAGGGTTCATCCGAGAGGAGTACTGTTCGATGGAGGGGTCGCTCGGCGGTTTTGTCTTCCGCACGGGTAAACCGTGGAGAGGTAATTCCTCGGACGTACTTCAATTAGGTCTGACGGATGAACCAGCTCTCCCTGAGGGTCTCAAAGCCGGTTGCATGGTGCCACTTGTTAGCCGGAATCGCGTCCTTGGTCTTTTGGGTCTCGGCAGGCGTGAAGAGAATGCTTTTAGCCAGGCTGATATGGGGTTCCTCGCGCAGGTAGCGAGCCAGCTCGCCATCGCGGTAGAAAACGCTCTGGAATATGGGCAGATAACGGAGGCCAAGGAGCGGCTGGCGGAGCAGAAGCTCTACCTGGAAGACGAAATTCGGATTGAGCAGAATTTCGAAGAGATCATTGGAAACAGTCAGAGCCTGAAAGCTGTGCTGGAGAGCGTTCGAATTGTTGCGCCAGCGGACTCGACAGCCCTCATCCAGGGCGAGACGGGCACGGGCAAGGAGATGATCGCTCGCGCGATTCACAACCTGAGCTCCCGCAAGGGTCACGCGTTTGTAAAGGTGAATTGCGCCGCCATCCCTCTGGGAATTCTTGAGAGCGAGCTGTTTGGCCATGAGAAGGGTGCGTTCACTGGAGCAATAACTCAGAAAATTGGAAGATTCGAGCTCGCGCACAAGGGAACGCTGTTTCTGGATGAAGTCGGCGATATACCTCTCGAATTGCAACCGAAGCTCCTGAGAGTGCTGCAGGAACAGGAATTTGAGCGATTGGGCAGTAATCGCACCCAGCGCGTCGATGTTCGATTGTTAGCGGCGACGAATGTCAGCCTCACCCAAATGGTCGCCGAAAAGAAGTTCCGCAGCGACCTCTACTATCGCTTGAACGTGTTTCCGATTGATGTCCCGCCGCTACGAGACCGGCGTGAAGACATTCCGCTTCTCGTCCGCTATTTCGCCAACAAATATGCCCGGCGCATGGGAAGGCAAATCGAGAGTATTCCCAGAGAAGCGATGGATGCGCTCTGCCGCTACGCGTGGCCAGGCAATATCCGGGAGTTGCAAAACCTCATGGAGCGAGCCGTACTGCTATCTACGGGTACGTCGCTCCGGGTACCGTTGGGCGAAATCTTTGCTTGCGCAAACGAACACGCGGTTAGCCGCGGCAACGCCTTAGAGCAAGCGGAGCGAGAACAGATCGTGCGAGCACTCCGCGAAAGCAATTGGGTCGTCGGGGGTCTTCGCGGAGCGGCAGCTCGCCTGGGCCTCAAGAGAACCTCTCTCGCCTACAGAATCCAGAAGTTGGGAATTTCTCGCCCACCGCAGTGACGGAGGTCTGGCACGCGCGCCAAATCTCTGCCTTCTGATTATCCATCCCGAATAGCGCTATCTAATTTCCCCCTGTCTTAAACACTCCCGCGCCAACAACATTGATTGATTTCGCGTGTGTCGGGAGCTTTGGCAAGGCGTGTGCGTTCTCAATCTCAGAAACATTTCGCGTATCGGCGGCCATGACAGAGTTCGACCGGCCGTCTAGGTCCAGTAGTACGCGCCCTATAAAACGGGGTGCTTCAACAGCGAACTGTAGAGGAGAGCGGAGTCGATGTTCTTCAGGCGGCTGATGCGCATTTGTCTCTTCGCAGCCATTCCTTCGGTGACTTTTGTGATGGGGGCGCGGGGACAAGAGCGGACTTCTGGGGAGGTACTCACGCTGGATCGGGCGATTGAATTGGCGCGAGCCAACAACCGCGACACAAGACGGGCCAAGTTCGATATCGACAGGCAGCGAGAGGCCTCGGCTGAGGCCAAAACGTCGTACTATCCCCGCTTTGACGCGTACTTGCTTGGGACACAACTTCTGGGTCCTCTGAATTTCACTATCGGGGCGGGCCAATTGGGAACCTATCCCTCGACGGGACCGATTCCAGGTAGCGACATCAACCTGCACACTCCTGCGCGACCAATCGCCATAGCGTCGATTACGGTCACGCAACCGATTACTCAGATTCCACGAATCCGCTTTTCTGTCGCTGAGCAAAGACTGAACGAAGATCTGAGCCACCAAACCTATTCACAACGGGATCAGCAACTGGTGAGCGATGTCCGCCGCGCCTACTACTCTCTGCTCCAGTCCCAGAGCCAGGCCGAATCGCAACGTACAACCATCCGAGCTCTTGAAGAGCTTGACCATCTGACCGAGCGCCGGCTGCAGGAGATAACGGTTCTCAAAGCGGACAGTCTGCGTGTCAAGGCTGAAGAGGCAAAGGCCAGGTATCAACTCATGGTGATCGAGGACGCGCTCTCGGACCGGAAGGAATCCTTGAACCGCCTGCTTGGCAGAGACCTTCTCGTCGAGTTTTCTGTGCAGCCGGTGTCTTCCGCTCTGCCGGAAGAGCTGAATCTGCAAGCGGCTCGAAACCTCGCGCTGGCGCAGCGCCCTGAGATCAGGATTGCTTCCATTAAGAAGAATCAAGCGAACATCGAGACCAAAATCGAGAAGACGCGGTACTTGCCCGATATCTCTGTTCAGGTCAACTATCTGACCACCGCCGGCATCAGCTTCCTTCCGCAAAATGTCGGTGCCGTAGGAGCTCTGCTTACTTGGCAACCCTGGGACTGGGGCCAAAAGCGCCACAATATTGCCCAGAAGGTCATCGC
>JAOAPF010000075.1 GCA_025462755.1 Edaphobacter sp. | reverse complement strand
TTCCCATCGACCACTCCCTCCACGGCTGTGGCCCCGGCATCCCCGAGGTCCGCACCACCGCCCACCTCCACGGCGCCAAGACCGCCTCGAAAGACGACGGCTACCCCGAGGACTGGTTCACCCCCGGTCACTCCCGCACCTGCACCTACCCTCTTCAGCAGGACGCCACGGCACTCTGGTACCACGACCACGCCATGGGCCTCACGCGACTCAACACCTACGCCGGCCTGTTCGGCACGTTTCTCCTCCGCGATCACGTCGAGGACTCGCTTCAACTTCCCAGCGGCAAGTACGAAGTCCCCCTCATCCTCTACGATCGCGACTTCGCCACCGACGGCCAGCTCTTCTACGACGTCTCCGGCGATCCCAAAAGCCCCTGGATCCCTGAGTTCAGCGCCGACGGCATCCTCATCAACGGAAAAATCCGCCCCTTCTTCGAGGTCGAGCCGCGCCTCTACCGCTTCCGCCTCCTCAACACCGCGAACAGCCGCTTCTTCCTCCTCTCGCTCTCGAACGGCCAGCCGCTAACCCAGATCGGCACCGACCAGGGGCTCCTCTCCTCGCCCGTCGAGCTCCAGCGCCTCATCCTGGGCTGCGCCGAACGCGCCGACATTCTCATCGACTTCAGCCAATCCGCCGGCGAGACCCTCCACCTCCGCACCGGAGCCTTCGACATCCTCGAGTTCCGCGTCGCCAGACAAACCACCGCACCCGCAACCCTAACCTCCATCCCCAAAACTCTCCGCTCGATCGAACGCATCCCCGAGTCCGCCGCCACCACCACCCGCACTCTCGCGCTCTACGAGTACAAGGACAACGCCGAACGTCCCATGGCGATGCTGATCAACCGCAACCACTGGCACGACCCCGTCACCGAGACCCCCAAGCTCAACTCCACCGAGATCTGGGAGTTCGTCAATCTCACCGAAGACACCCACCCCATGCATCTCCACCTGGTGCGCTTCCAGGTCCTCGACCGTCGCACCTTCTACACCACCGACTACGTGCCCGGCAAAAAACCCCACTTCACCGCCCCCGCCACCCCACCCGAACCCAACGAACTAGGCTGGAAGGACACCGTCCAATGCCCTCCCGGCACAGTGACCCGCATCATCGTCCGCTTCGAAGGCTTCACCGGCAAATACCTCTACCACTGCCACATCCTCGAGCACGAATCGAACGACATGATGCGCCCCTTCGAAGTCATCGCCTAGTCGAAGAATCTCCCACTGCGTTTTATGTTCTTGCTGTCATCCTGAGCAAAGCGAAGGATCCCGAAGAACTCCGCCCACCCATACCGCTCGCATCTTTCGGCCATACCTTTCAATCTGTCACAGCGAAAGCTGCCTACCTACGCTAGTCATACAACCTCTACTCCGCCTTCTTCTCTGCCGCAACCGCAGGCTTCACCGCCGGAGGCATCCCCAGATATTTGTCATACCAGTCAAACCACCGCTGATACCGGTCCTTAATAAAACTCGGCCGTGTGAATCCATGAAACTGCCCCGGATACACCACCAGTTCCGCAGGCGTCCCCACGCTCTTCAGGGCCTGGTACATCTGCTCCCCGCCGACCAGTGTCACGTTGAAGTCCTTCTCTCCTCCCATGAACATCGTCGGTGTCTTGATCTTGTCAGCATGCAGAAACGGATACGACAGTTTCAGATAAGGCTCCACATTCTTCCACGGCGGTTCCAGCTCGTTGTCGTACTGCAGAATGTACTGGTCGACTCCATACATCCCCAGCAGATTCGCCGTCCCTGCTCCACTTGAGGCCGCCTTGAACCGCGTCGTCGAAGCAATCGTGTAGTCGGTCAGAATTCCGCCATAGCTCCACCCGCCCACGCCCATATGATCCGCGTCGATCTTCCCCGTAGCCACCGCCCAATCGACCGCCCCTAGCAGGTCCTTAACCTCCTTATCGCCCCAGTCCGCATTGATCGCATAGCTATAGTCATGCCCCCGCCCGGTGCTCCCACGATAGTTCACCTGCAGCACCGCGAACCCATGCGCCGCCAGCAGCTGACGGTCCGGCGCAAACCGGTGCGAATCCTGCGACGTCGGCCCACCATGAATCCATAGCAGCATCGGCGCCTTCGTCCCCGCCGCATAGCCCACCGGCATTGTCAGCAGACTATGCACTTCGCTGCCATCCGAAGCCTTCGCCGACAAATCTTCCGCCGGAACCAGATTCAACTGCGCCATCAACGCATCGTTATGCGAAGTCAGCTTGCGCAGCGTCTTTCCCTCAAGCGCATAAATCTCCGGTGCCTGCACATCCGTAGTCCACACCGCCGCCACATGTCCGCCTGCTGCCGACAGCGTCACCGCCGTCCCCTCATCCGCAGTCAGCCGCTGCGCACCCTTGCCCTTCAGCGGAACCTCCGCCACATAATCAACCCGGTCCTCGCCAATCGTCGTCAGCAGGGCCTTTCCATCCGCCGCAAACACCGGAGCTCCCGTCCCCATCTCGGCCGTCGCCGCAACAACCTCCGGCACTCCACCCGCAACCGCCACCACCGCTAACCGCTGCATGTCATAGATCGAGTACCGCTGCGAAACCCCCTGCCGATACGCGATCGTCGTACTATCCGGACTCCACGCCAGCGGCCCGCCATCCACTCCCGTAAAACTCGTCAGCTTCTTCGGCCCAGCGACGCCATTCGTGCCCGCCCCGCCTTTCGCCTCCACAACAAACACATCCGAATTATTTGACCGGTCAGGATCCGGCCCTTCCTGATTGCTCACAAAGGCAATCCACTTCCCATCGGGCGACCACTCCGCCTGCCGCTCTTCATACTTATCCTCTGTCTTGTCATCCCCAATCAGCCGCGTCAGTTTCTTCGTCGCAATATCAAACAAAAAAAGATGATCGCGCTTGTCCGACAGATACCCCTGAATGTCCTGCTTGAAGTGATACCGGTCGATCACGATCGGCTTCGGCGGAGCGGGCTTCGCGCCCTCCTTCGCCTCAGGTTCCTCCTTCGCCTTCAGCGTCAGCAGCATCTGCCTCGAGTCCGGAGACCAGCGATAATCCGTCAGGTCCTCCTTCACTTCGGTCAACTGACTCGCCTCACCCCCGCGCCGGTCCAGCAGCCACACCTGCGACCCCTTCGCCTTGCCCGGCCGCGACGACGTAAACGCCAGCCACTTGCCATCCGGACTCCACCGCGGCGATCCGGCACCCTCCGGCCCATACGTCAGATGAACATTCTGCGTGCCATCCCAGCTCACCATCCAAAGCTCGGAGACATTCTTGTCCTCGCCCACATCCATATGCGATGCCGTATACGCGATCCACTTCCCATCCGGCGAAACCTGCGGCCCACCCACATTCACCAGCTTCGCCAGATCATCGAGCACCATCGCGCGCTTCTGGCCAAATCCAAACGTTGTCGAAACACACAAAGTCAGCAGACAAAGTCCAACACGCAAGCTGTCAAATCGCATGAAAAGCAGTCTAGCAGAACGATTTACTGCACCAGCAAAGCCACCGCGTCTGCCACGTTGATGCTGTCGGACATCCGTTTGAACTCGCTGTGCACCACGTGTTCGTTCCTGCCAATCTCTTTAAAAAGCATCGCCTTGCCCTCAATCGCCGTATTCACCAGAGCATCCTTCCACTCGCCACCCTGCTCCATCTCGTGCTCTGTGCTGAAGCTGCTACCGGCGTGGATCGTCCCCATCAGGCCATACCCCAGACTCACGTCCGCGGGAATTTTTCCTTCGATCCGGTGAAGCTGCTTCGTCCGCTCATCCACCAGCACCACACCCGACATCGCGTGCAGCACCTTCTCCTCCATCGTCTTCGGCTGATAGGCAGGATCTGGCCGAAACCCAATCTTCAAATCGCCGCCTTCAGGATGAGGATCGTCAAACAGAAAAGCCTTGTGCAACAACGCCAGCATCTGTTCGGCATGCTCCTCGTCGTTCTTCATCGCCTGTTCGCGCTTCTGAAACGCGCCGGGATGCGCGGCAATATCCGCCAATTTAGCTCTCTCAGCCGCCTGCCGCTCTGCGCTCAATGGCTTCCCGTCCTCGGCAAGCAGCAGCCGTACCTTCCCTATCGGGGTCTCGACCACACGCTCTCTCCACATATGGCCACCCGTTCTCTCCGACCGTTCCTCCGAAAGGTACATGTACTTAAGGCGATGTTCCGCAGGGTCGCCCTCATGCGTCAGCATCGTATCCACAATCCTTCTCGCAACATCCGAACTCCGCGCCACATCCGCGCTCTGGGCTCGCACAGCACCCACAGCCAGCAGACCCAACAACACCACCGCACTTCTTCCCACACCCATCAATCTTTTACTCCTGCCTGCTTACCTGGAATGACGATCCGATCCCGCGCCTGCGAGAGACCTTCAGCCAATATCAGCGGCCTCTAGTTGAGACGTACCCTAATGCATAAGGACGCATCCCGGAACTAATTTAGCACCGAAGTCTCCAAGAATCCGCCGGAAAACTCACGTAAACTAGCCCAGAATCGGCCCCTCATAACGACCGCAAAACATGCCAGATTCGACGCAAAACCCGCCCCAGCCGGTTGCCGTGCCCAACCCCCTGCTCACCGAGCCCGAACTCGTCGGCCTCGACGCCACCCTCACCCCCAAACCGCCCAAGGGTCGCCGCGCCGCCGCCACCTTCATCTTCTTCACCGTCACGCTCGATATGCTCGCCCTCGGCATGATCGCCCCCGTACTCCCTCGCCTCATCGAAGGCTTTCTCCACGGCGATACCTCCTCTGCCGCAAAAATGCTCGGCCTCTTCGGCACCGTCTTCGCCGCCATGCAGTTCTTCTTCTCTCCCATCGTCGGCTCACTCTCCGACCGCTTCGGCCGCCGCCCCCTCGTCCTGCTCTCCAACTTCGGACTCGGCCTCGACTACCTCCTCATGGCCTGGGCCCCCGCGCTCAACTGGCTCTTTCTCGGCCGCATCATCTCCGGCCTCACCTCGTCCAGCATCCCGACTGCCATGGCCTATATGGCCGACGTCACTCCCCGCGAGCGCCGCGCCGCCGCCTTCGGCATGTTGAACTCCGCCTTCGGTATCGGCTTCGTGCTCGGCCCTGCCGTCGGCGGCCTGCTCGGCAACATCAACCCCCGCCTGCCTTTCTGGGTCGCCGGAGGTCTCAGCCTCGTCAACGGCCTCTACGGCCTCTTCGTCCTGCCCGAATCCCTCTCCAAAGAAAACCGCAGCCCCTTCTCCTGGACCCGCGCCAACCCCGTCGGCTCCCTCGCGCTTCTCCGCCGCCACGCCGGCATGATCGCCATCGCCACCGTGCTCCTCCTCGGCTACATCGCCCAGCAATCCCTCATGAACGTCTACGTCATCTACGCCGACTACCGATACCACTGGACCAACCGCACGGTCGGTTTCTCCCTCGCCACCATCGGCGTCTGTACCGCGATCTACGGCGCGCTTCTCGTCAAGCCGGTAGTCGCCAAGCTAGGCGAACGCGGAGCCATCACCCTCGGCCTCATCGGCGGAGCCATCGGCTACTCCATGTTCGGCCTCTCCAAAACCGGCGTCCTCTTCTGGCTCGGCATCCCTCTACTCAACATGATGTCCTTCGCCTGGCCCGCCGCGCAGAGTCTTCTCTCCCGCAAAACCAGCCCCTCCGAACAGGGCCAGCTTCAGGGCGCCATCAACAGCCTTCGCGGCATCGCCGGCCTGATCGGCCCCGGCTTCTTCACCTACATCTTCAGCAAATCGATAAGCACCGGCATCCACATTCCCGGCACACCCTTCTACACCGCTGCCGCCATGCTCCTCGTGGCACTCCTCCTCGCCCAACGCGCCATTCAAGCGCCAACCCCGGTCCTCCAGTCCTAAGCCGCTCAATCAACGGCGCCCAGCGTGTAAAATCCACACTACCCATGAGATTCGTCAGGGCAATCCTGCTGCTCGTCCCGCTTGTGGTACGCCTCTCTTTTGCCGCTGAACCACCCAAAAATCCGGCGGGTATCGACTTCTCCTTTGCAGGCTTCCAGGGCGGTGGGCACTCAATTCCCGAGGTCCCCGCCAAATTGTCGGTCAGGCCCTCAGGCAGCGACGACACCGCCTTGCTGCAATCCGCCATCGACCACGTTGCGGCGCTTCCCCTCGGACCTGACGGATTTCGCGGCGCCGTCCTGCTGCGCCCCGGACGATTCCACGTTCAGGGACAGCTCCATCTCAACGCCAGCGGAGTCGTCCTCCGAGGAAGCGGCACAGGCTCTAACCGCACTGTCATCGTAGCCGCCGGCATCAGCCGCCGAACCTTAGTTCAAGTGGGAGGAGACGGCGACCCAATCCTCGACACTGCGATTAACACCGGAGATCCTAAAGTCGAGCCCGGAGACCGCAAACTGCCCCTAGCGACAATCGACGGTCTGACTGTCGGCGCCCACATCGTGATACGCCGGCCAAGCACCGCAGAATGGATCAAGGCCCACGGGATGAGCGGCCTTCTGGGAACCTTCGCCGATCAGCGTGTCGACTGGAAGCCAGGATCGCACGACCTCGTTTGGGACCGGACAATCACAGCTGTCGATAGCACCGCAAAAACCATCGAAATCGACGCGCCCGTCACTTTCCTGATGGAAAGATCTACCGGTGGCGGCACCATAGCAGTCATTCAAAACAACGCTCCGCTCCAGAACATTGGCATAGAAAATCTCTCGCTCGAAAGCGCCTACGACGACGCCAACCCCAAAGACGAGGAGCACTCCTGGATCGCCATCGCATTGAATCACGTTGAAGATGCCTGGGTCCGCAACATCACTGCACGGCACTTCGTCAGCTCCGCCGTACGCGCCGATCAGCGCGCTCGCCGAATTACCATTCAGGATTGCCGCAGCGAAGCACCCATCTCCGAAGAGGGAGGCTATCGTCGCCAATCCTTCCTCGTATACGGACAACAGGTCTTGATCTATCACTGTCACAGCGAAGATGCGATGAACGACTTCGCTACGGGTTTGCTCGCAGCAGGGCCGAACGTCTTCCTCGACTGCGATGCTACTCGCTCGCTCGAGCCCAGCGGCGCCTTCGAAGGACTCTCCGCAGGAGTTTTGTACGAGCGAGTGCATGTGCCGGACTCGCGTATCCAACTCCTGCTCGACCAGACACGCGCACAAGCGGCCGGATGGACCGCTGTCAATTCACTGATCTGGAACTCTGCCGCGAAATCGCTCGATGCCATGGGCCCATACGACGGAATGAACTACGTCGTCGCGTCTCCTCAGCCACTATACGAATCCCAACTGAGGGCGCGTGGCCTGCATCTCCCCATCTCCTCCGTCACGCCAAAGCTCTCGAACGAGCAAGCGCCCGACTTCCACAACGCGACCGCACGGCTCGCAATCAAGCCGCCTCAACATCCATTCGAAATTGTGAACGGATACTTCGTCGTCGACGGCAAGGTCGCCTGCGGCGAATCGCAAAACGATGCATGGTGGCACGGCAACACCTCGCCCGCGGTCTCCGGCGCCCTCACCGGTTCCAGCATCACGCGCTTCATGCCCGGTCAAACGGCGCCGGGCCTTACCGAGGACCTCAACGAGCTAGTCATGCGAGCGAAGCGCCGCGGCGTCGCCTTCTACCAGACAATTCCCGGCCTCTGGTACGAGCACCGCCGCGACGAGCACACGGTAACTCGCCAGCAAGACGGCGACGTGTGGGCCCCCTTCTTCGAGATGCCCTGGGCGCGCAGCGGAAAGGGCATCGCGTGGGACGGACTAAGCCGCTTTGACCTCGGGCGCTACAACCCCTGGTACTTCGAGCGCAACCGCGAATTCGCACGCATCGCCGGCGAACAGGGCATCATCGTTTATCACAACCTGTACAACACTCACGACGTCCTGGAGATTGGTCCGCACTGGATCGACTATCCCTGGCGCCCGGCCAACAACATCAACGATACCGGCTTGCCCGAACCCCCACCATTCAAGGGCGGATATACCATCTCCATGGACACGGTCCAGCCCACAGTCACCAAGTTGAATGTAGCCAACGAGTTCTACAGCGTGGACTACCCTCCGCTGCGGAAGCTGCACCACGACTACATCTTTCACGTGCTCGACGAGCTCGGCGACATGTCCAACGTCATCTTCACTGTCGCCTATCAATACGCTGGCCCCCTGGCCTTCGAACAGTTTTTCCAGGACACGGTAGCCGAGTGGGAGAAGCTGCACAACCATCGCGTGCGGATCGCGTTGATCACCGATAAGAAGATTACCGACGCCATCATGACTGACCCAGTGCGTTCGAAGCAGATCGCGGTCGTCGACATGCGCTATTGGTACTATCTCCCCGACGGCACTCTCTTCGCTCCCGAGGCCGGCCAGAACCGCGCCTTTCGCGACATGATCGCCAGCCGGTTTGGCGACAAGTACAGCAACTTCGGCCCCCCGACCACTCAGGAACAGCTCTACCGCCAGCTCCGCGAATACCGCGACCGCTACCCGGACATCGCCTTGGTGCCAATCGAAAATGGCGCCGGTCCGCTTCCCATACTGATGGGTGGCGGCGTCTCACAGTCCTCCACGCGCACTGTTCCGGAGAACGGCGCGTCGAATCTATCCACCGACCAAATCATCGACAAGTTCATCAACGAATATCTGGCCAAAGACCTCATGAAGTTGAAGCCGCTCGACGGAGTCGTTGCCGATCCCGAACACAACTGGGTCCTTGCCGGAAAAACAATGGACGATGTGCTCATCTACTCGCGCGCCGGAGCTGCCATCACCCTGACCACTCCGCTCGTCCACGCCACCTACCGCGGAATCTGGTTCGATACCTCTTCAGGACAGACCAGAAACGCGCCTGAGATTTCAGGAAAGGCCGGAACAGCAATCGACAAGCCCGACGACAATGGTTGGCTGCTTCTACTACGGGCGACATGGTAGCCGCTTTCTGATAAAGAGCAGCAGTCTGAAATCAGCAAACGAAACCTAGCCCTTCTTCACCGCAACCTTCTTCGCCGTCTTCTTCAACGACTGCACCAGTTGCTTCCAGTCCATCTCCGTCTGATTCGCATACGCCTCCGCGAACGCCCCCACCGCCTCATCGAAGCGCGTCGATCTCCCTACATACCCCGCGATCATCGAACAGTCTCCAGCGCGTGCGTGACCACGCGCCAGCATCTCACCGCATACCGCCGCATACTCCAGCAACCCGGCCGCCCTCAAACTCTCCAGTTGAATCGAAGCCTTATGGTCGTTCAACTGCCGCACCAGATAATCCCGCCCCTCCATCGTCGTCCACCCCAGAAATGGATCCGACTGCAGCTGCATCGCGCGCTCTCCCTCCACCACCCGGCGTCCGTGGTGCACGCCAACTCTGCGAGCCTTCACCCCAACATACGGCGCGTATCCTGAAGCAACCTCTTCCTTGATCTGCAGAAACATTGGGTCGTTCGCGCCATTGCCCTCCATCAAAATGATGTAGTCCCGCAGCCCGACTGACCCCGTCCCCACCACCTTGAACGCCACGTCCACAGGCCGGTACTGCGCCAGAAAGTGCCGCCGCTCCGGCAGCAGACTCTCGGCATATTTCGCCAGCGAGCCCAACACCTGCCCGGCAACCTCCCCAGTCAACCGCGTCAACCGCGGCGGCAGCGTCTTGAACACTCGCCGAGGCCTCTCCGCAACCGGCGGCTTCACGCTCTTTCCTTTAGCAGCTTTCTTTGCACCCTTCGTAGCCGTCACCGCCGCCCCACCCTCCACCTCGGTCAGCGTCAACAGTGTATGCATCGGCGTGGCCCGTTCCGCTATTCGAAATATCTCCTCCATCGAGGGCACATGCTGGAGCCGGCGCACCTGATACCGCGCCACGTCCAGCGCCGCCATCCGCGCAAACATCGCCATGGTCGTCCGGTAGCGTTCAAGAAATACCGCCGCCGCCTCGCGGCAGTGCAGATCCTTCACTCCCGCCCCACGCCCTACTAGAACCAGGCTGGTCGCCATCCGCTTCACGTCCCACTCGAACGGTCCCACAATCGTCTCGTCAAAGTCATTGATGTCGAAGACCAGCCGTCCATCCTGTGCCGCAAACGTTCCCAGGTTTCGCACATGCGCATCGCCGCACAGCTGATTGCAAATTCCCGTATTCGGAATCAGCGACAGGTCATACGCCATGACCGGAACCGCTCCGCGAAAATACGCAAACGGCGAAGCCGCCATCAACTCGTTCTTCAGCGCCACCAACTCCGGGATCCGCCCCCGTGTCGAAGCCTCCAGCAGCATAAGCGGGTCCTCCCGCCGATCTTTCGCCTTCCAGATCTTGTGTTCCAGGCGGCGCATCCGCTTGCGACACTGCTGTCCCAGAACAAAACGCTCTTTCGCCTCCGGCAGCCACATCAAGGCCATCAAGTCCTCCACTAGCAATGCATCGCCCTATAGCCTACGCCCTGGCTCTCCCGCAGCCAGACAAATCATCTGCAGCCAATGTCGAAACGTGCTCGCATCTCGCCAGAAGACAGGCTCGCCCTCCTCAGAGATGGAGACAAATCTCCACCTTTAGGCCGATGACGATTGCCCCATCTCCACAGTAGAGTGGACGCTCGATCTTTCACCCTGTTTTCCGCAAGCACGAATAATTGCCGAGGCCTGTACCGCGAGGTTTACCCATGAAACATAGAAGACAGCTCTTTCTGCTAATTACTCTCGCAACAACCATTGTCCCCTGCAGCAGCGCCTTCGCTCAAGGATGCGTTGCGGCCCACGCAAACCAGCGCGTGATGGGTCAGCTCATCACATTCGACACGGCAGGCGCTCCGGGCCGATTCTCCATCCACAACCTCACAGTCGCGATTGGATACCGCGTCTTCAACTCCAACAAATACTTTATTGGCGACCAGGAGATCGCTCGCGCCAATGCCATCGAGAATCACCAGAACATCTTCAACATCGGCCTCGAATATCGCCTCTCCCCACGTTGGAGCGCCATCGCCGATATTCCTGTTTACAACGGCACTCGCAATCAGCTCTATCCTCCCTCAGGCATTTTTCAGGTCAGCGGCCTCGGCGACGTCACCGTCGGCGCTCAGTCCTGGATCATCCGGCCACCCAGTGAAAACGGCGGAAACATCGCCGTCAGTGCCTCCCTCAAAATCCCTTCAGGCATCGCAGGCGCCACAGGATCGGCTCTCTACAAAGGAAAGATCGTCAAAGCCACGGCGGATCAATCCATGCAGCCCGGCGACGGCGGGTGGGGATTCGTTCTCGGCTCTCAGGCCTACAAACCCCTCTGGCGCCGCTCAAACGTCTACGCCCAGGGACTGTACCTCTTCAATCCCGCCAACACCAACGGCATCCCCAGCTTTCGGTCTCAGCCTGGGCAAAGCGTGCTGTCCGTCACCGATCAATATCTCTTCCGCACCGGCGTCTCGCAGGCTGTGCCGAAGGTGCGCGGTCTCGGGTTCAGCCTGGGTGTTCGCGGCGAAGGCGTCCCGGTGCGCGACCTCATCGGCAACAGCGACGGCTTCCGCCGCCCCGGCACCATCATCTCGCTCGATCCCGGCGTCATGTACGACTTTCACCGCTTGATCGTCTCGGTCAATGGTCCCTGGGCCCTCTATCGCAACCGGCCGCCCAGTGTCCCCGAGCTGCAGAACAACACCAAGAATGGCGATGCCTTCTTCGCCGACTACACCGTCATCGCCACCATCTCACGCCACTTCTAGTCCCGCATCGGGTGCCCCATGATCCCCGAAGGATATCGTGGGGTCAGTCACTCCAACCACACCCAATCCAACGAATCAAAGAATCCCTGCGCGCTCTCACTCCCCCGTCATCACTCAAACGGCTTCGCATTGATGTATTCTTGCCCGGACAAGCACTTGATCCGTCACGCTCCGCGAGGTCCCATGTCGCTTCCTCGAAGCACCGAGCTTTCCAGGGTTGGCCCCTTTCTCGTGCTCGCGGTCACCGTCCTGATCCTGTACTTCGCCCGCGAGCTTCTCATCCCCTTCGCGTTCGCCCTCACGCTCGCCTTTCTCCTGGCCCCCGCCGTCGGCCGCCTTGAGTCCCGGCGCGTCCCTCGCGTCCTCGCCGTCGCAATCACCGGCATCCTGGCCTTCACCATCATCTCCGGAGTCGGATACGTCGTCGCCCGTCAGCTCCTCAACGTCGCCCGCAGCTTACCCGATTACCGGCTCAACATTCAGAAGAAACTCGCCTCCGTCCACTCCTCCGTGAGCCAGTCTGTTGAAGACGCCGTCAAAGCGATCGACGACATCAGCGGCGACTTTGCAAAAGGCACCGCCCGCTCCACACCACCTCCCCAGCAGACCCCGACGCAGATCCAGCCCGTCCGCGTCATCGACCCCGACCGCAGCCAACTCCAGTCAGCCGCCGAACTCCTGATGCGTTTCCTCCACCCCGTCGGCACCATCGGCGTCGTCATTGTCTTCACCATCTACCTCCTCATGAAGCGCGAGGACCTCCGTCACCGCATCCTTCTCCTCGCCGGTATGGGCCGCATCAGCGTGATGACCCAGGCCCTGCAGGACGCAGCCACCCGCATCAGCCTATACCTGATCTTCCAGGCCGCCGTCAACGCAGCCTACGGAATTTGCTTCGGCTTCGGCCTCTACCTCATCGGTGTACCCAACGCCACGCTCTGGGGAGTCCTCGCCGCGATCCTTCGCATCATCCCTTACGTTGGCACCGCAACCAGCCTCATCCTGCCCCTTATCGTCTCCGTCGCCATCTTCTCCTCCTGGTCCCAGCCGCTCCTGATCCTCGCCCTTTTCCTTACTCTCGAGCTCACCGCCACCAACTTCGTCGAACCCTGGCTCTTCAGCTCACGCACCGGCATCTCCTCCCTGGCCCTTCTCGCCATGGCCATCTTCTGGGCGCTCCTCTGGGGATGGCCCGGCCTCATCCTCTCCACGCCCCTCACCGTCTGCATCGTGGTCATGGGGCGCTACGTTCCCCACCTCGCCTTCCTCCACACCCTCCTCGGCACCGACGCCGAGCTCTCCCCCGAAGCCCTCTTCTACGAGCGTCTCCTCGCCATGGATCAGCACGAGGCCCACGCCGTCGCCAACCGCTTCCTCGAAGGCAAGCCCCTCATCGAACTCTACGACTGCGTCCTCATCCCCGCCCTCGCCCTCATCGAGCAGGACCGCCACCAGGGGACCCTAGACGACGTCCGCTGCAACTTCTTCTTCCTCAGCATCGGCGAGCTGGTCGCCGAACTCACGGACTACCAGCCGAAAGAAAACCCAAACACCACCACCCTCCCTGCCCCATCCTTCTCTTCGCGCTTCCCCCGGCAATCCGACTTCGCTGTAGTCTGCATCTCCGCCAGCGATCAGGCCGACGAACTCACCACCCACATGCTCGTCCAGATTATGGAGCGTGCCCATCACCAAACCATCCACCTTCCCGGCGGCTCCGTCTCCACCGAGATTCTCGAATCGCTCGCCAACGAACCCAACACCGTCATCTTCATCTCGGCCCTGCCCCCGTTCGCCTTCTCGCAGGCCCGCGCCATCTGCCAGCGCGTCCGTCTGCACCTGCCCCACAACCGCATCGTTATCGGCTTATGGACCACCCCCGACGACCCCGACCAGACCCCCGACCTCACCATCGAGCGCTTCGGCACCGGCAAACCCACCGTCATCGTCAGCACTCTCGCTCAGGCCCTCCGGCAGGTCACAGTCTGGCGTCAGCAGCCAACCAGAAATCCCGCCATACGTGTGTAACCAAGTGCGTTACAAAATCGGGAGGCCCATCCTTCGTGGTTTCATCACGAAGGGTGGGTTATTCGCGCAACGCGCGAACCGTCTCACCTCAAACTCGCCATGAAATAAAAAAAGGGATTAGGCAACCATCACCCAGTCCCTTTGCTAAAAGCGATCTATTTTCGAGTTGTCATTCTGACCCTGAGCGAAAGTCGAATGGGGAAGAACCCCCGCATTTCGTTCGAAGCGCCACAATCAAACCCAGTCTCAATTAATTCACGACCGCCAACCGCCTCCGCTCCACACCATCCAGAGCAACCCAAAGCGCCTTCGCCGCACGCTCGCCCGCGGCCAGCGCCGCCTCGTCCGCCTCAGGCGAAGCAGCAAGCTCCTTATCAATCAACTCCCGCCAAACACTCGCATGCGCCACATCCGCCGTCTGATGCAGCGTGAAGTACCTTGCCGCCGCACCCACCGTCCCATAATGCTCCGCCAGTCCCTCAGCCTTGGTCGCAGCAATCGCGGGCACCTTCGACTCATACGCATACAGCGCAGCCATAGCCGACGAAGCCTTCTCCTCCTGCATCAACCCGCGGAACGTCGCCACCAGCGCCGTCATCTCCGGCTGCACCGCACGCCCCACAACCTCATCGCGCGAAGCTCCCATCCCCGCAGCAAAGTCCATCCAAAGATCGCTATGCGGACGCGCCGTCGCAGCATCCACACCCTCCTCCTCAGCCAGATTCCGCAGAACCTCACGCCGCATCTCCCCATCCGGCAGCCGCGAGTGCAGCGCGCTCAGATAAGTCGGAAACGCCGACACAT
>JAOAPF010000065.1 GCA_025462755.1 Edaphobacter sp. | reverse complement strand
TGGCCGTCGGAGTGACGGTGAATTGCCCGTTAGGAGAGCCCGTGTTGATGAGTGCGTTGTAGACGGTTCCGTTGAGAATGCGAGCAAAAAACATCCCGTAACCGCCACGCAGAATCGTCTTCCCCGTATCAAAGACGTCGTAAGCAAACCCGACCCGTGGACCGATGTTGGTCTTGTTGGACGGAAAAACACTCGTCTGCGGAACCGCAGCCACCACCAGCGAGTTGAAGGGCGTTGGCAGCTTCTCATACTCATAGCGAAGACCGATCGTAAGCGTCAGTTGCTTGTTGACTTTCCAGTTGTCCTCCGCAAAGAAGCCAAAATCTCCAGTCTGGAACTCAAGGCCCGGAATGCCGAAGCCTTGCGTATAGGTACTCCAGTTCTTCGCCTTCGAAGCCGTCGCCGGACTCTGCGACAACGTTAGGTCCGTAAAGTAGGCAGTCAGCGTGCTGTAGTTGTAGACGCCGAAGCCCGAGAAGAGATTGTTAATCCGGTCGTCGGTATGGATGTAATCTCCACCGAACTTCAAATTGTGCCGTCCGCGGGCCCAGTTCAACGTATCGGCAACCTGCCAGCGGCGTTCATCCGGCAGCGCAGCGCGGTTCAGGAAGTTCGGCGTACCAAACGTAAACGCATTCGTGATACCCACGCTCGGCGGAGCGCCCAACGGATTGGTATATCCGCTGCCGGTGGGTCCCATCAGATTGGCTTTCTCATAGGGAGTAGGCGTCTGGCCGTACTCAAACTCGAAGTCGCGTCCATACTGATAACGAACCTCGTTGCTGAGGGTATTCGTAATCGCCGTGTCGAGCTTGGCGATACCGAACGTGACATCGACATAGTCGTTGCCGAAGCTGCTGATGCCATTCGAGACAGTCGCGGAGGTTTGAATACCCGCCGGCGAAGCCCAGCGCAGGCGATTGACCTCAAACGAAGCATGGTTGCGCGGGTTGATCTGCCAATCGATCTTCGGGAAGAAGATCGTCTGAGACCCCGTGCGTGCCACCGTACCCAGCATCGTATTCAATCCAGCGATGCCATTGCTGTAGTTCGTCGCCGCAGCGGCGTAGGTCGGGAGACCCAGGTTCGCCTGCAGTGTGCAAGCAGCGGCATCGATGGTGCTGGGAGCAGCCGCCCCGCTTCCGCCGCAGATCTTGCCGGCAGGCAGCGTCGGATCAGGCAGCGAATAGAAGCTCGTCGGATTGCTCGCCACCGCCACCGCAGGGAAGTTCCGCTGGAACCGATCACCGGCAAAGAAGAAGAACAGCTTGTCTCTGAAAATAGGTCCGCCAATCGCGCCGCCATACTGCTTGCGTTTATCGGTTGGCTTGAAGTGCTGCGGCACAAAGGGACCGCCCGGCGTCAGCTGCACGTTCTGAGTAGTGGTCGCAACCGACCCCGCCCATTCGGCGTCCCTGTCGAAGAAATAAAGTTCACCATGAAACTGATTGCCGCCACTCTTCGTGATCGAGTTGACGACCCCGCCAGCCGAACGGCCATACTCCACCGAGTAGTTCGAAGTATTTACCTGAAACTCCCGGATCGACGCTTTCGCGGTCGAGTATCCGGCACGCGTACGTCCTCGCTCCTCGGAGAAGTAAGCCTGGTTGTCATCGGCGCCATCGACCGTAACGTTGTTCATCAGCGTGCTCTGGCCGCGAAAGCTCAGCAACCCAAAGCCGTTCGCATCGGCAACCACGCCCGGAGTCATCAGCGCATACGCCGACCAGCGGTAGTTGTTCACCGGCAGGTCCTGAAGCGTGCGCTGGTTGATCACATTCGCAAGCTCCGGGGACGTCGTGTTGAGCGCCGGCGCCTCGCTGGTCACCTCTACCGTCTGCGCCGTGCTTCCCACGGGCAGCTTCGGCGAGAGGTCCGTCAGCTGACCCACCTCCACAATTACCTCGGGGGACTTGAAGCCTTGAAACCCCGCCGCCGTTACCGTCACGGTATAGGTCGAGGGCTGAAGATGAATCGCACGGAAAAAGCCGGAGTCATCCGAGACTACCGTCTGCTCCGCATTGGTTGAGTTGTTATGAATGGTTACCGTTGCCTTCGGAATCGCCAGCCCCGACGAATCCTGCACCGTGCCGCCAATCGCACCATCTACCGCTGACTGCCCATGCCCGTAAGATCCAACACTCGCACATAACATCGCGATTAACAGGAATCGCACCATTGTTCTCAGAACGAAGGTTCGCATTTCGGTCTCCTAAATTTACAAGCTGCCGCAACAGGTTCTTTTTCCTGCCTGTTTTGCGTTCATGAGTCGGTACGACAACACTCGCACACGTGCATTAACAAATGATTACGGTTTATGTCTGGCAGTATACGTAAAACCAGCCCGCCCGCCGACACCCAAAACGAGCCTGGCCGTCCACGAAACCATAACCGCCAGTGGAATCAGCAACCTGGCTACTCCCGCGCAAGCTTGTACACTGGAAACTGCATGTTTATTGATGAGGCACGAATCCGTATCAAAGCCGGTGATGGTGGCAACGGCTGCATGGCTTTCCGCCGTGAGAAATTCGTTCCCAAAGGCGGCCCCTCCGGCGGCGACGGAGGCCACGGCGGCGACGTCCTCATGTCCTCTTCCCTCAGCCACAACACCCTCGTCCACTTCCGCTTCAACCCCGAGCACAAGGCCCAGCGCGGAGGCCACGGCCTCGGCTCCAACTGCTCCGGTCAGGCCGGCGAACACACCACCCTTAAAGTCCCCGTCGGCACCCTCCTCTACGACGACAACACCGGCGAGCTCATCCACGACTTCGCCCACCCCAACGAGACCATCGTCATCGCCAAAGGCGGACGCGGCGGACGCGGCAATCAGCACTTCGCCACCAGCACCCACCAGGCCCCGCGCGAGCACGAACTCGGCCGCGCTGGCGAAGAGCGCGCCTATCGCCTCGAGCTCCGTCTCCTCGCCGACGCCGGCCTCGTCGGCTACCCCAACGTCGGCAAGTCCACCCTGATCTCGCGCCTCTCCGCCGCCAAGCCCAAGATCGCCAATTACGCCTTCACCACCCTCGAACCAAATCTCGGCGTAGTCCAAATAGGCGACTATCCCCACACCGAGTCCTACACCGTAGCCGATCTCCCCGGCCTCATCGAGGGCGCGCATCTAGGCCACGGCCTCGGCATCCAGTTCCTCAAGCACATAGAGCGCACCAGCGTCATCGTCCACCTCGTCGACGTCTCCGACTCCACCGCCGCCGAAGGAACCGAGCGTCCCGATCCCGTCGCCGACTACAAAGTCATCACCGAAGAGTTGAAAAGCTTCGACCCCGCCCTGGCAGCGAAGCCAACCATTCTCGTAGCCGCAAAAATCGACGTAGCCAATCCCGACAAATTAAAAAAGCTCGCCGCCATGGCAAAGCGCCGCAAACTCCCCTTCTACAAAATCAGTGCCGTCACCGGCGAAGGCGTCGAAGCCCTTAAGTACGCCATAGGCGAGATGGTCGCCGCCCACCGCCCCATCGAGATCGAACTGAAGCCCGAGGCGCCTGCAAAGCTCAAACCCAACTACCCCCCGCCACCCGGCTCCGCAAGAGGCCGCGCCTGAATCTCAAGTTCCTGAGTTGTTATTAGGCATCCTCTGCGATCAATGATTACGCGAAGAGTTTTCATCGTTTCAAGTCCCTCGGTTTTTCGCCGTACCAATACCACGTCGGTTCGGCCTGGCTTCCGTGCTTCTCCAACCAGTCATCGACCCTCTTGTTCACCGGCACGTGACGCCGAGGAATCTCCGCCCCCGCGGCGATCAACGTCTCGATGATTTTGATATAGGCTTCCGAGTCACCGCCATGCGCCGCCGTCCACAGCGCCTGGCCAAGCACGGTTCCGCCGTACACGTTCTTTACCTCGAGCGGAGGATTCCGTCGCAACAGAGACTTGACCGTATCCAGACGTCCGCCGATCACTGCCCAGTGCAATCCCGTTTGCCCATCGCCGCTGTGCGACGCCAGATCGACACCTCGTTCGAGCAGAAACTCAACGACCTCAGTCTGCCCATATCCACATGCGTAGAGGAACCCCGCCTCCATCTGCTCTTTCGATGTGCCACCTTTCAATGCACCGCCATCGTCGAAGTAGCCTTTCACGACATCCAGCCGCCCAACACCGGCAGCCGACGCCAGTGTCAGCTCCGCACCACGATCGGCGAGAAATGCGGCCGCTTCTCCGCGACCATTTGCAAGACAACCCAACACAGCCGGATCGTCATTTCCGCCGCCGCGCGGCAGGTCGATCCTAGCGCCATGATCCAGCAACGCCTGGAGCAGAGCCTCCTGTACGCCGGCCTTCTCCGGATGGACGCTCGTCCCTGCCAATCCGAGCGCCGTTGCTCCGCCGCCATAAACATTCGCCGCTGCATCGATCTCGGCGCCCGCATTCAACAACAGCTTCGTGATGCGTACGATGTTCTTCGGTGTCTTCTGCCGATAGCCTTCAACACCGTTCGCCGAGACGTAGTGCAGCAACGTAGCCTGATGTTCCCTCGTCGAACGAGCCCGAATCAACCCTGGATCTTCCTTCAGCAACCGGTTCAATATCTCCGTCTTCCCGCCAACGATGGCATCGGCGGCCGCCTCGAATCTTGCAACCGATGAGCCCTTACGCCCAAGCGCTTCGATATGTTTCACAAACTTCGGCCAGCTTTCGAAACCATGCGACCGCGCGATCACAAATTGCGCGCTGGCCAAAGTGCAATTCGCCCCTGTCGCCCCTGGACCCAACATTTTTTCCCGAGCGAAATCCTCAATATCGAGGATGCTTCGATTGATTTCTGCAAGCCCCTTGCTGGCTCTCTTCAGATCCCCAAGCCCCGCGAGAGTTTCGACCCACCGCTCCGCCCACCTGCCGACGGCATCCTCATCGCCTGACTTGCAGGCCTTCACCAGTTCTTTTGCAAGTTTTCGGTAGCGCTCCACACTCGGACGCGGTGGAAGCGCAAGTGCACCCTGAGGGCTGACCATACGAATCTCCTTTCATGACACGCCTGGCGTCCGCACGAATCAGGCTGAAAGAAGGTTCGTGACCTTCGACTATAAACTTAGATAGGTGGGCATGGCCCTTTCCGCGGACTGGATGCGCCCCTGGCGCTGCCTCAGCTTGCCATAACCCAGCGAAGAAAGGCAACCACCTCCCCACCGCGCTCCTCGACGCTCATGCCAGCCAGCCTACCCACCCAACTCAAACCACCCCAAACGACGAGCCCAGATAAGTCGCGGCTCTCCCCTTTTCATTCGGCGTACACGTCAACAAAGCAATGTATCTCCCCGGCGATGCCCAAAAACCACCCGTCGTGTGCAGGTCCCACGGCACCGGATTCGACCCCGCCGTCACATTGTGAGACTGCTTTTGATACAGCGGCATCCCTCGCGCATAGTTGCCGCTCCATATCTGCACCTTCACCGACGAATCCCGATACAGCATCACCTGAAAGTGCCCTCCAATCGGCCCCTGCGCCGGCCCGTTCGGAAGATGGGCAGGATCCGCCACAAAACGCACCTCCTCCGCCAGCTTCTCAATCTGCGTCTTATCCAGGTCCGTTCCCTGGTGAACCGCGATCGCCACCCCGGGAGTCACATCGCGAGTAGGCCGCAAGACCGCCCGCACCGTATGGTTCTTCGTGCCCTGCCCACCCAGCCGCGCAGTCGACGCCGAATTCGAGCGGTTCGGCTCCGTACTCCATTCAGCAGTCCGCCACACCGTTTGCTTTTCACTGCTGAAAACCTCTATCTGGCATTTGTTATAGCCCGACGTGTTCGCACCAACCAAAAGCGGCAGCTCAGGATCCAGCTCCAGATTCGGAAACGCCAGCTCAATCGGCGAAGGCTCGCCAAATAAATATCTCCCCGTTCCAAGGAAGATCGCACCCTCCACCATCACTCTTCGACGCGTTATCGCCATGGCTACACCACCTTTGGAAAGTAATACTCCAGCAGTACGCTCAGGGCCCGGTCCACAACTTTGAATGCCACGAACAACGCAAAGCCAAGAATAATCAGCACCGCGCCGCGCTCGGCATAAGACAAGTCCATTACCTCGGAGACCAGCGTAGGCAACAGTTCATGTCCGTCCTGCCGGACCGACGCCGCCTCCAACCGGCCTCGCACGCGCAGCCGTGGCGCATCGCTCTTATCCCCACTGCCAGTCACGTCAATCTCATCAATCGTCCCTGAGTCCGCCGAGGTACCACCGATAGTCAGATCGGTGCTGCGATCTGCGATGACTCCTGCCGCACTCTTATCCTCAACGCGCAGATCGGGGTTCACACACCCGCGCAGTACAAGCTCCACCCGCCCACCCAGCTGCACCGCATTCGGACCCCCTCCTCCAAGCAGCGGCTGCTCCTCCGCCTCAGCCCGCAGCCACACCTTCACTGCCGCGTCCTTGCCGCCCGAGTTCAAACTCACCATCGCTCCCGGGATCGCGCCCTTCACCTCGGCCCTGAAACCCTCCACCATACCCTTCGGCAGCCCGGCCCCTTCAACAAGGTACCGATTCCCAACGAGCGTGCTCGCTGCACTCACCAGCTCCACCTGCACATCCCCCGGTGTCACCGACTCCAACTTCACCCAGGGCCTCCCGTCCCCCGGCCCGAAGCTCGAGATCACGGCATTCGACCCCACCCGCAACTCCGTCCGCCCCAACCCTCCACTCAGCTTCACATCAAAATGGGGCGGCGTCTGGTTCACGTCCGCGCTTCTCGTCAATTTGAACTCCGGCGGACTCGCCCCGTTCACCGGCCTGCCATCCAGAACGAAGCTCGCGCTCCCGACATTCGTCACCGCGCCCCCAAACCCCTCCGCTGTGGCTTCCTGCACCTCGGTCGCCCCCTCATGCAGCTTCAGAGTCAAAGGCAGCGGCGCGACGAAGCTCCTGCACACTGCATTAAACCGCACCTGCTTCCCACGCGGTTTGTTTGTCAGCAACAAAAAGAACAGCAACACCCCGACGACCAGCAATGCCGCGATCGATCTCCTTCTCGCCCTCTTCTGATCCGGTGTTAGGGGTGCCATGGCTGTTCTCGTGCCCCCAGATAGTATCACTGCCAAAACCAACCTCAACAACACATCAACACAGCCGACCACTCCACGTGAGAGCCACATGATAAGTTTGTCCGGCGGAGACTTTTCATGCACAAGCTGTCCTTGCTATCCCTCGCGGCTCCATCTCTCCTACTCCTTTTTTTCCCCATTACTCCTGCCCGTGCTGCCCATCCCGTAGACCCGCTCCAGATAAAAACCGACAAAGGCATCGTCGAAGGCACACTCACCAACAACGATCAGGTCCGCGCCTTCAAGGGCATACCCTTCGCCGCCCCGCCCGTAGGCAATCTCCGCTGGCAGCCTCCGCAACCCGCCGCGAAATGGAAGGGCATCCGCCCCGCAAAAGACTTCGGCTCCCACTGCATCCAATCCTCCGGATATCCCGACATGATCTTCCACGACCCCGGCCCCAGCGAAGACTGCCTCACCCTCAACGTCTGGACCCCCGCAAACGCCAAGCCCGCCTCCCTCCCCGTCATGGTCTGGATCTACGGCGGCGGCTTCGTCAGCGGCGGCACCTCCGAGAGCCGTCAGGACGGCCAGTTCCTCGCCCATCGCAACGTGGTCGTCGTCTCCATGAACTACCGCCTCGGCATCTTCGGCTTCTTCGCTCTTCCCGAACTCACCGCCGAGTCGCCCAACCACGCCTCCGGCAACTACGGCCTCCTCGACCAGACCGCCGCCCTCGCCTGGGTCAAAAACAATATCGCAGCCTTTGGCGGAGACCCCAGCAACGTCACCATCTTCGGCGAATCCGCCGGCTCCATCTCCGTCAGCGCCCAGATGGCTTCCCCTCTCGCGCGCGGCCTCTTCGCCAAAGCCATCGGCGAAAGCGGCGGAGCCCTCTATGGCTCCGGCCCCGCCACCCCCTCTCGCGAGTTCGTCGAGCAGCGCAACCTCGCATTCGGCCAGGCCGTCTTCGGCAACGCCAACCTCGCCGACCTGCGCAAGCTCTCCGCCGACAACATCCTCAAGGCCGCCACTGCGAAGATCGTTCCACCCCCACCCCGCTTCGGCCCCGACATCGACGGCTACTTCCTCCCCGACTCCGTCCCCAGCATCTACGCCGCCGGCAAGCAGGCACACATCCCCCTCCTCGCCGGTTGGAACGCCGACGAATCCCGCGGCCAGGTCATCATGGCCAAAACCAAACCGACCGCCGCCACCTTCGCCGCAACCGCCCAGGCCGACTTCGGCAACAACGCCCCGAAGTTCCTGTCCCTCTACCCCGCAACCACAGACGCTGAAGCCCTCGTCTCCGCCGGCGACTACGCCAGCGATCGCTTCATCGACTACTCCACCTGGCGCTGGCTCGAAGCCCACGCAACCACCGGCAACGCCCCCGTCTACCGCTATCGTCTCGACCTCGGCTCCCCCGGCGACAAAAACCACAAGGCCATCCTCGGCGCCTTCCACTCCGACGACATCGAATACGTCTTCGGCACTCTCGACTCCCGCCCCGACGCCATCTGGCGCCCTGAAGACCGCAGGCTCTCCGAACAGATCGGCGCCTTCTGGACCAACTTCGCCCGCACTGGCGACCCCAACGGCCCCGACCTCCCCCACTGGCCCACCTACAACGCAGCGGATCAATGGCAGGTCATGCACCTCGACGCCAACTCCGAAGCCAAGCCCGACACCCAACGCGACCGCTACCTCTTCCTGGATAGCATCTGGGGCAAAGACAGCGTCTGGGGCAAGTCCAAAGATTAACCCGCCCGCGCCCCAATCTCTGTCTCGTCCCCGTCCTTCACCTCGCCGGCTTTTCCATCCATCCGGTGCAACTCCTCAGCCATCGCCTTCGCAATCGGCAATCCCGTCGCCGCCTCGATATACATAAACTGCCCCGCCGGATTGATCTCAAGAAAAACATAATCGCCCCCCGGCGTCAGCCGCATATCGATCGCCCCAAACACCAGCCCCAATCTCCGCTTCAACTCCAGAAGCCTCTCCTCCACCTCATCCGGAATCTCCACCCCTCCACCTTCGCCGACCCGATATCGATCCTGCTGTCCACCTTGTACTCCGTCTGCTGCGAGTGGATCGCCGCCGGAAATAGCCGTTCCCCCACCGCCGTAATCCGCAGGTCGTACCGCGCCTCCACATAATGCTGAAAGATCACCGGCGCATGCTGCACATGATCCAGCAGGTGCATCTCCTCCTCCCGCAGCAGACGCGTCTCCCTCCACTCTTCCTCCGTCGACGAGAACGACTTGTATACGATCTCCCGATACCCTCGCGCATCGACAAATCGCCGCGCCTCCACCGGGTCATTCGTCATCAGCGTCGCCGGTATCCGAAGCCCCACCTCCTGCGCCACCTTCAGTTGATAAGCCTTCCGCCCCGCAATCTGATCACGCACCGGATCGTTGATCCACGCTGCATCCATCGTCTGCCAAAGTCCCGTCATCGCCTCATTGACCTCGTTCGCCGCAAACGCTCTGTGGCTCTGCCGCAGCATCTGTTCGCTCAACCGCGGCATCTGGGGCCGCCTCCACCAAACGCTCCCGTACCGCTCCAACTCCAGCACACGGCCCTGCACCTCCAGCCGCAGACTCCGCTGGTTGTTGCAGCACCCGTACCGCATCGCCAGCCGTGCGGCTTCGGGGAACAGGCTCGTGTCCAGCACATCCGCCTCGTTCCCCATCCGCTCCAGGTGACTCTTGACCGCGACCGCATGCTCGTCCCTCTGCGGCGCGATGATCAACACCGCCATTGCCTACCCTCCCGTCAACTGGCGATACTCTGCCACCAGCGCCATATAATCCGCCGTGATCTGATCGGCGCGTGTAGCATCGACAGCGCTCAACGTCCCGGCTGCATCCGCAGCGGCAAACTGGCCCAGCACCTGTTCGTACTGCGCAATCTGCGCCGCGAGCTGTTGTATCTGCTGCTGTGCCATATCCGGGAACGACTGCCGCCACGCCATCGTATGGTGCGGCGTCGACAGCACAAACGGAACATGCCGTCCCGCTCCCCCGCCAATTCCGCCGAACCCGCCGATTCCGCCCGGGAACGGCTGCGGATCTCCAATCGGCCCCGGACCACCCGGACCCGCAACGTCCCGGAAAGCCACCGTCGGAAGCGGAGTATCCCTGATCGCCAAAGTCGGAAAATCCGAAACAGCCATCGTCGGACCCACATGGTCGAGGACAGCCAGCGTGGGTTGGTCAGAAGCCGCAATCGTCGGAAAATCCGCAGCCGCCAACGTTGGGTTAACATCAGCGAACGCAGCCGTTGGATGGATATCGTTCTGTGCAATCGTCGGAAAGTCCGCGGCAATGCCCGTAACCGGCCCCTGATCCGCGATAATCAGCGTCGGGCCACTCTTCGTATGCCCGATCGTGCTCCGGTCCCCATCCAGGCAGGCCTGCATCCGCACAATCTGCCCATTCGTAAACATGAACATCGAGTCGTCATCGGTATAGTCCATGTAGTTCATGAACAGGTCGCCGTTCGGCCCGTTGCTGCACGTATATGCGGAAACGCCGGCTTGCCGAAGTTATGGTCCGCAGCGTTCGGCGTATCGGCCACAAAATCGTCTCCATTGCATCCGCCGCCGTCATCGCCCCATATGTGGCGAAGATTCAGCCAGTGGCCGATCTCATGCGTCGCGCTTCGTCCCAGATTAAACGGCGCCGTCGCCGTCCCCGTGTTGCCGAATCCGCTATGCAGAATCACAACCCCATCGGTCGCCGCCGGGCCGCCCGGAAACTGCGCATATCCCAGCAGCCCGCCGCCCAGCTGGCAGACCCAGACGTTCAGATAGTTTGCCGCCGGCCACGCATTCGCCCCGCCCGTCGCCGACGACTTCACCTTGTCGTTGTCCGAGAAGGAAGTAGAAGCCGTCGACGTCCGCGTAATCCCATTCGTCGGATTTCCGCTCGGGTCCGTAGACGCCAGCTGAAACTCGATCCGCGCATCCCCGCACAGCGGTGCGAACACCGGTGGCGTCTTGCTCACGTCCGAGTTCGTCTTCCTGTAGTCCTGGTTCAGAATCGTGATCTGGCTGTGGATCTGCGCGTCGGAGATATTCTGTGCCGCCGTGTTGAACACCACATGCACCACCACCGGGATCACCGTCACCCCGGTCCGTGCTCCCGACAGCATATTGCGCGCAAACCCGAACGCATGGTTCTCGCTCGCAATACGCGCGCTCATGTAGGCCGGGTCCGTGCGTCGCTAACGTGGGGAGTATCTCTTCTCCTCCACCAAAACCCACATTAGCGCCGGATGCCGGGTGCCCCATTCATGCAGTCTCATTGTTCAGTCTCATCGCATGAGTGGGCATTCGCGCGGCGGCGCGAACCGCTTTCACTCCACCCAACCCAGGAGCTGTCATTTCGACCGAAGCTGCTCACGCGTTTGTGAGCAGCGAAGTGGAGAAATCTGTTTTTCCACTCCGACGATCCCACCCACACCGCGCTATCACGCACCACCAACCGGTGCCCCATCTTCGGCGCGCATTTTGCGCCTAAGGTGGGATATTCGCGAAGCGAACAGCCTTACACATAGCTGCCACGTGCTAACCTCAACCCGGATGCCCCCGATAACGAACCACGACAAAAACAAGCTCTACTACGGCGACAATCTTGAAGTCCTACGCGACTACATCCCCGACCAGTCCGTCGACCTCATCTACCTCGACCCGCCCTTCAACTCCCGTCAGGACTACAACGTCCTCTTCGCCGAAAAGGACGGCACCCGCTCCGCCTCCCAGATCACCGCCTTCAAGGACACCTGGGAGTGGAACGAAGAAGCCGCCCGCAGCTACGAAGAAGTCATCGAGCAAGGCGGTCGCGTAGCCGACGCTATGCGAGCCTTCCGCACCCTCCTCAACGGCTCCGACATGCTCGCCTACCTCGCCATGATGGCCCCACGCCTCATCGAACTACGCCGCGTCCTCAAAGAAACCGGCTCCATCTACCTCCACTGCGACCCTACCGCCAGCCACTACCTCAAGCTGCTCATGGATGGAGTCTTCGGGCCACAGCAATTCCGATCCGACATCATTTGGAAGAGAACAAGTTCACATGGAAATGTTTCGGTTGGACTTGGCTCGGTAACGGACAACATCCTGTACTACAGCAAAAGCGGGAAGCCACTATGGAATCAGCCTTACGTTCCCTATTCCGATTCGTACCTAAAGAGCCACTTCAGCCAAGTTGATGCAGATGGCCGTCGCTTCACAACGTCGGATCTACGAAATCCCGGCGTTCGCCCTAATCTTCACTATCCCTACAAGGGATTCAAACCGCACCCGAATGGATGGGCTGTGTCTGCAGAGCGAATGGAACAATATGATCGAGAAAATCGCTTAGTATTCCCAGCAAGCCGGAAGGTCGGATACGACTGAAGCGCTATCTCGATGACCAACCGGGCGAGAAAGCCACCACTCTTTGGGAAGACATCCCGCCTATCAACTCTCAGGCCCAAGAACGCTTAGGCTACCCAACCCAAAAACCAGAAGCCCTCCTCGAACGCATCATCAAAGCGTCGTCAAACGAAGGCGACGTAGTCCTCGATCCCTTCTGCGGCTGCGGCACCACCGTCCAAGTCGCGCAAAAACTCAACCGCCGCTGGATCGGCATCGACATCACCCACCTCGCCATCGGCCTCATCAAGACGCGCCTCGACGACTCCTTCACCCACGACATTCGCAAGACCTACGAAGTCATCGGCGAACCTACCGACGTAACCGGAGCCGCGCAACTCGCCGAAGAGAACAAATTTCAGTTCCAGGCCTGGGCGCTCGGCCTCTGCGGAGCCCGCCCCGCCGAAGGCGTCAAGAAGGGCGCAGACCGAGGCATCGACGGTCGCCTCTACTTCCACGACGACCGCTCCGGCGAATCCAAACAAATCATCTTCTCCGTCAAAGGCGGCCACAACATCGGCGTCTCGGAAGTCCGCGACCTCATCGGCGTCCTCCAGCGCGAGAAAGCCGAGATCGGCGTCTACATCTCCTTCGAAGAACCCACCAAACCCATGCAGAAGGAAGCCGCCGAAGCCGGTTTCTACACCTCGCACGACGGCAGCCGCTACCCCCGCCTCCAACTCCTCACCATCAAAGACCTCCTCGAAGGCAACAAGAACGTCCAGCGTCCCCTCCACGTCCGCGAAGTCACGTTCAAAAAAGCCCCCCGCTCCCGCCCAGACGCCGCCCAAAACCTCACCCTCAACCTTAGCGAAGCAGAGTAATTATGAGCGAGAGATATTCACCCCAATTCGAAGACAAATTCATTGCTTTTGTGGACATCCTCGGCTGGAAAAATCACGTGGTGGCCGCCGAAGCTGGTAGCGGCTTATCGCTCGGGGAGCTTCTTGATGCATTGAAGCTTTTACGTGGACCGCAAGCGGAATTTGCTGAATTTCAGCCAACAATCTGCCCGATGAGCGCCAGAAAAGGTCGGGATGTGGCGTTCTGTATAACTCAGGTTTCGGATTGCTCGATTATCTCAACTGAAGTGTCAGCAGCTGGCGTAATTAGCCTCGTACATCATTGCTGGGCCATCGCTCTAACCCTGCTACAGAAGGGACTGATGTGTCGTGGCTATATCACACGCGGCCCGATCCACCATGAGGCAGGAACCTTTGTTGGCAGTGGATATCTCCAAGCCCTTGACGGCGAACAGAATGTCACTGTGTTCAAACGTCGGGCGGACGAGAGGGGAACACCGTTCATACAGGTCGATAAGGCCGTCTGCGATTATGCAAAGAATTCGGATGCATGTGTTCAAGAGATATTTAGGCGTTTGGTCAAAATGGACGGTGAAATAGGAGGGGTATTTCCATTCAAGACTCTGAGCCATAGCTTCATGATCGGCCCTGAATTCGATGTCGACAGGGAAGCAAAATCTAACGCAGTTGTACGCAAATGGATAACCGATATGAAAGCTGGTGTTCGGGCGTTTGTAGACACAACAAATCCTCGGGCGACGACGAAACTTGAACATTATCTTTTCGCACTCGACGAGCAGCTAGGAATTTGCGATTCAACAGACCAGTTTCTACAGGATTTTCAGACTCCCATATGGGTCCTTCAGGAGCGCCGCAAGAATCCCAAATGAAACCCTGCAAATACCTCGACGAGCTGATCGACTACGGCGGCGAACCCTACACCCGCGCCGAAGTCATCCTCGACATGCAGCGCAGCAACACGCCTCAACCCTGCATCGACCGCTGGCTCCAGGGCTACGAACACGCCCAGCGCCGCCGCGAACCCAACCAGCGCATCACCATCAAACTCTCTTCCCACCCGCCAACTAACCAGCCAGACCCGCAAAACGGAAGGGCCGTGCCGAAACAAGCCGGGCCCAAGCCCCCCTCCGATCTACCGAAGCCCCGAGCGCAGCCCGAACAGCGAAGAGGCTGATTCTATTGCGGTTGTTCTTGCCGGTTTTTTTAATCGCCATTTTCTGCCCAAAAATCGCATGTCAAGCCCCTCAACCACCTAAACCCAACACACAAAAAGAGATCGGATTGGCACGTTAGTTTCACTCAATCCGCTATACTGTATATATAGATCGAGAACAAAGCAGCCCCGGACACATTCCGGGGCTATTTCATTGATAACAAGTATTTTAGCCGCAACATATCTGGAATCAATATTTTGCGAGACCTATCTGTCCGCAACCTATTGAATCCAGAGATTTTGTCGCCAAGATACCCCCGGGGGAGAGGGGGGTACCCCCGGCACGACAACTTCTGGCCCAACCGCCGCATATGATACCGTCAGCACTCTGACCACCCTCCAAACGTGATCGACAGGGAATCGCTCCCGCCCTCATGAAAAGGAAACATATGCCCGCGTTTCTGCTCCGCCGAAGTCTGCTCACCGCCACCCTCCTCACGAACCTCCTCCCCCTCGCCTCCGCCCAAACCCCCGCCAGCCTGCCCAGCGAGTCGCCCGCAACCTTCGTCCCGACCAACAGCGGCTTCGACTACGAGCGCCGCGACGGCTGGATCCCCATGCGCGATGGAGTCAAGCTCCACACCATCATCCTGGTCCCGAAAGGCGCAAAAAACGCCGCCATCCTCCTCACCCGGACACCCTACAGCGCCTCGCAGCTGACGACGAACATGCAAAGCTCGCACCTCGGCTCCAGCCTCTACGGCTACGACAACGCCACCGACGTCATCGTCGACGCCGGCTACATCCGCGTCATCCAGGACGTCCGCGGCAAGTACGGCTCCGAGGGCGACTACGTCATGAACCGCCCCCTCCGCGGCCCCCTAAACCCAACCCAGGTAGACCACGCCACCGACACCTACGACACTATCGACTGGCTCGTAAAAAATACCCCGGAGAGCAACGGCAAGGTAGGCATCATCGGCATCTCCTACGACGGATTCACAACCCTGATGGGCCTCGTCCATCCACACCCGGCCCTGAAGGTTGCGGTCCCAATGAACCCGATGGTCGATGGCTGGAAGGGAGACGACTGGTTCCACAACGGAGCCTTCCGCGAGCAGAACATGTCTTACATCTACGAGCAGGACGGCACCCGCGACAACTCGGTAAAGTGGTGGACCAGCAACTTCGACGACTACGACATGTTCATGGAAGCCGGATCCGCCGGACAGCTCGGCAAACAGCGTGGCCTCGAGCAGACCGGCTTCTGGCGCAAGGTTATCGAGCACCCCAGCTACGACGCCTTCTGGCAAGACCAGGCAGTCGACAAGATCCTGGCCGCAGAACCAATCACCGTCCCCACCCTCCTGGTCCACAGCCTATGGGACGCCGAAGACATCTACGGCGCGATGGCGGTCTACAAAGCCATCAAACCCAAGGACACCAGTAACAAGGTCTTCCTCGTCATGGGTCCCTGGCACCACGGTCAGGGAATCGAAGATGGCAGTACCCTAGGCGCCATCAAATTTAATAGCGATACCTCGTTATATTTTCGCCAAAACATCCTCGCTCCCTTCCTCGCAAAGTATCTGAAAGACGACAACTCTGCCCCCGCAGTCGCGCCGGTCTCCGCCTACGAAAGCGGCACGAACACCTGGCGCAAACTGCCCTCCTGGCCAATAGCCTGCGAGAGCGGCTGCAACTCAACCTCAGTTCCGCTCTACCTCAGAGCCGAAGGCAAACTCAGCTTCGCCGCACCAAAGCAGGAAGACGCTCCGTTCGACGCCTACATCTCGGACCCCGCAAAACCCGTGCCCTTCCGCGCCCGTCCCATCCAACCTGTCGGCTACGACAACGGCCTTACCTGGCCGAATTGGCTCGCTGACGATCAGCGCGAAGCCTCCGGCCGGCCGGACGTCGCCGTCTTCACCTCCGACGTCCTCACCACCCCAGTCAAAATCAGCGGCCAACCCATCGCCAACTTCGTCGCCTCCACCAGCGGAACCGACTCCGACTGGGTCGTCAAGGTCATCGACGTCTACCCCGACGAAGTCGCCGGTCAACCGAAGATGGGGGGCTACCAGCTTATGGTCTCGGCCGACATCTTCCGCGGCCGCTACCGCGAAAGCCTCGAAAATCCAAAGCCGATCGCCTCAGGCCAGCCCCTCCTCTACAAGTTCAATCTGCCACCCGCAAACCACGTTTTTCTGCCCGGACACCGCATCATGGTGCAGGTGCAGTCCAGCTGGTTTCCGCTCTACGACCGCAATCCTCAGACCTTCGTCCCGAACATCTTCTGGGCCAAGCCGCAGGATTATCGCAAGGCAGAGCAGCGTATTTACCACGGGCCCGGACAAGCCAGCTTCATCGAACTTCCAGTTGTTGCAAAACATGAGCACTAAGGCCTTCGAGCGCACTTGCTATGGAATCCGGACGCGCGTAGGCTTTAACTCAAGCCCAGGCGGTTGCTGGGACAGGTGGTATCCGGCCAAAGTCGTGCTCCGTAGGCGACACACGCTGGAACTGCACTGGAGATTATGATGAGTTTGACGACGTTCTCTACGGAAAGAACTGGCGCGCGTATTGGGCGCGATGCCGACCTTCCCGCTAAAGTTACAGCCCCTTCTTTATTGCAGAAAAAGTTGTTGCGACAGCCT
>JAOAPF010000052.1 GCA_025462755.1 Edaphobacter sp. | reverse complement strand
TTTTCAACTTTATTTTTATCGGGCTGCGGTTTGGGCGTGCTCTATCTCTTGCAGAATCGCGCGGGCGGCGGCGGCGGGGTCTTGGGCGCGGGTGATGGGTCGACCGACCACCAGCATGGAGGCTCCTTGGGTGATGGCCCGGGCTGGGGTTGCGATGCGCCTTTGATCTTCGATACTGGTGCCCACTGGGCGGATTCCCGGGATGACCAGTAAGGTGCCTGGGCCGGTCGCTTTGCGGAGTAGATCTACTTCTTCGGGCGAGCAGACCATTCCGTTGATGCCTGAGGCCTGGGCGAGTTTGGCGAGGCGGAGGACCTGCTCGGCGGGGGAGGCGGTGATGCCGATTCCGGCGAGTTCGTTCGCGTCCATGCTGGTGAGGACGGTGACGGCGAGGAGGCGCGGGGAGCCGGGGGCTGAGGCGGCTTCGGCTGCGGCGGACATCATGGCGGCTCCGCCGGTCGCGTGGATGGTGAGGAGCGAGGCTCCGGCTTGCGTGGCGGAACGGACTGCTCCTGCTACGGTGTTGGGGATGTCGTGGAGTTTGAGATCGAGGAAGACGTTGAAGCCGCGGTCGCGAAGCTGTTGCACGATGCTGTTGCCGGCGGCGTAGTAGAGCTCTATTCCGACCTTGTACCACTGGCAGGTTTGTCCGAGGCGGTCTACTAGTTTTAGAGCCTCGTGTTCTGTGGGGAGGTCAAGGGCTACGGCGAGGCGGTTCTTCGGGGTTAGGTCTTTTGGTGTCGGGGCCATGGTTCTAGTTTAACTGCACTTCGTTGGTGCGAATGGGTTTCGTTCGCCGGGTGGATCAGTGAAGCAAAAGACAATGCGGGGACAAGCAAAGACAAAGCAGGAAGGAGTTTTGGTAGAAAGGTTTAACTGTTGTGATGACGCTAAGTTCTTCGGGGTTCTTCGCTGCGCTCAGAATGACAGCAAAGGTAGACAGCGGCAATTCAAATGCGAAGACGACGGCTGCGGCTGGGGATTCTTCGCTGCGCTCAGGATGACAGCAAAAACCTGCAACGGCGAATTTGGTAGGCTAGGCGGTACTGCAGAACAGGAGCTGGGCGGTACCGCAGGACAGGAGACGATAGACCAGTGATCGAAGTGCATCCTCCTAATGAACCGGTACATAGCTGGCGGGATTTTTTACTTCATCTGGCCACGATCACGATAGGGCTGCTGATTGCGTTGAGCCTGGAGGGGTGCGTTGAATGGTGGCATCACCGAAGCCTTGTCCATGAGGCGGAGGCTAGCATGCAGATCGAGATAGACTCGAATGCGAGACAGCTCCAAGGGGCTTTGGATGATGTGCGGAAGGAGCAGGACTTTTTGAAGAAGGACATCGCCGTGATGAAGAAGATTATTGCGAATCCCAAAGTGCCGAACAATGAAGACATGAGAGTCGACTTTCGCATTCGCACGTTTGCCGATGTGAGCTGGAAGACGGCGGAGTCTACCGGAGCGCTTTCGTACATGCCCTATGAGCGGGCTCAGGAGTATGCCCACATTTACAGCGCGCAAAATGAGATCCGCGAGGCGGAGCATCAAGCGGTTCGGGATACGGTTCTCAGCATCGCGCCCTTCCTGAATTCGAAGAAGGGAGAGGTGAACCCGGGCGGGGAAGAGGCTGTGAAGATTGTGGACCGCCTTCAGGTCCTTCAAGGTCAGTTGTTATTTCTGGAGAATCTGATCAAAGGACTGGATGGCGAGTACAAGAAGTTTCTTGCGCGGCATCCGAGATGACGCAGATGCAGACGGTGCTGACGATTGCCGGGTTCGATCCATCTTCGGGTGCGGGAGTGACTGCGGACCTGATGGTGTTTGCGGCGCATGGATTGTTTGGGACTTCGTGCATTACCGGGCTGACGGTGCAGTCTACGGTGGGTGTGCGCTCGACGATGGCGGTCTCAGCCGAGGTCGTGAAGGCTACGCTTGATTGCCTGGTGAGCGATCTGCCTCCGGCGGGGATCAAGATTGGCATGTTGACGACGGCTGAAAATGTGGCAGCGGTGGCGGAGTTTCTGGCGGGCTTTCGCGATGATAAGAGGCGGGTGCCGGTGGTGCTCGATCCGGTGCTGCGATCGAGTTCCGGAAGGGAACTGCTGGATGCGGAGGGAGTGGCGGTGATGCGGGAGAGCCTGCTGCCGCTGGTGGATTGGGTGACTCCGAACCTGGAGGAGGTGGGAGTGCTGACGGGGCGCGAGGTGAGGCGGCGGGAGGATATGCCCGAGGCGGCGCTTGCGCTGAAGGAGATGGGCTGGGAGCTGAATGTGCTGGTTACGGGAGGTCATCTCAATCCGCCGGACGATCTGCTGGTGCCGGCCGAGGGAGAGATGTCCTGGCTGACGGGCGAGCAAATGGTGAGCCGGTCGACGCATGGAACTGGATGTGCGTTTTCGAGTGCGCTGCTGAGCCGGGTGGTGTGGGGAGACGGCCCCAGGGATGCAGCGGCGGCGGGGAAGAGGTATGTGGCCGAGGCGATCCGAACGGCGGAGCCGATGGGTAAAGGGATAGGGCCGTTGAACGCTCTGTGGCCGCTAAAGAAGGGGTAGCGAGCGGGTGGACGATCGTTCCGAATTGGGAATGCTCGGGATCCTTTGACTGCGATGATGCCAAAGCCATGGAGGATGTGGGCCGATAGGAAGGTGGACGGAGGATTTAGCGTCCATGTCCACAGCAGTCTTTCCTGGTCCAACTCGCCCTGTCCTTGTGCCCGAGCGAAAGGCACGGGCGTATCCCAGCCTTTCGCAGGGCAGGGCGGTGTCGCGTGCCGGCGACCTGACGATTCATCGCATTACCAGCACACATCATGGGCGTACGCTGCTGATGCTGGGGCACGCGGCGGAGTACCTGGCAAACTCTCGCAGATATTCGGCCGAGAAGGTTGACCATGCTGCGAATATTGAAGCGATTCACGTTTTGATGGAGCTGAGCCGGAGCGTCTTCGATGACTTTGCGGAACGCCGCACGGTGAGCCGACGGCTGGAGGATTGGTTGATCGAGCGGGCTGTCCAGTTGTTCGAATAGCTGGGCGGGAGGCGGCGGCCGGGGCGGCAAGTAACGTCTGATAATCCGGCGATCCGGAGCGGCTGATTGACCTGCTAGGCTGGAGGTTATGTCGCTCACTCTGATCCTGAACGGCCAGTCTCGTGCCTTTGAGGCGCTTCCGCAGTCCGCCAGTCTCGAACAGCTCATCGTTGAACTTGGGTTGAAGGGGGACCGGGTGGCGGTTGAGCATAATGGGGAGATTGTTCCGCGTGCGATTTGGGCTGAAACTTCGCTGAACGCGGGGGACCGGCTTGAGGTGGTTCACTTTGTTGGTGGCGGAATGCCGATCAACTAAGCCAATTGTTATCAGGTGTTTCTTTCAGGTATGCGATGTAATACATCGCCTTATCCGGCTCAACTAGATGGGGAATAGCTTCATCGGGATGGTCGTGGGCCGGCGTCGTCGGTGGGGCAAGGGCCGGTTTGCCTCTGGGGGATGAGGAAACCCTGTGGCGGCGGTCACTATACATAATATGTGTTATCGGACGTTATGGATTTCCTTGTTGGCTGGAGACAGAACGCCTCGTCTCTCGCTAATATCACTCTGCGGCGTCATACTCCTGACAAGTCTCCTCTGAGGTGTCGTTTGTGTTGTCAGTCTGGTTCCTATACCGCCTTCGACGCTCGGGCATGTTACTTCCCCTCCTGATCTCTGCACTTCTTTCCATCGTTTTTCTTCCTGCTCTTGGGGGCCAGATGGGCTACCCTCTCACCGCTAACTCCGCGACCGGAACTTCGACGGCAGCTACGGTTATTCCAAGCACAGTCCTGGGCCAAGTGATCAACGCGAGGACCGGCGCGCCGGTTCCCCGAGCTTTGGTTCGTATGAATGACCGGGCGGTACTGACTGACCACGACGGCAAATTCCGGTTCGATCAGAACACTTTGAGCGGCGCCAATATCCTGGTCACGAAGCCAGGTTTCACGGCTACGACGGAGATGCAGGACGGAGGCAACGTGTATTTCCAGGGTGTGCAGCTGAGTGTGCCGCTGGAGCTTCGGCTGTATCCGGAGGCGTTGCTGACCGGCAGGGTTCTGGGCCCGGATGGTGCGCCGCTGCCGCGAATCGCGGTGACTGTGCTGCGGAGCTATTGGGAGGAAACCGGGCGCCGTTGGGTGACCGTGGGTCAGGACCAGACGGACTCGCATGGTAACTTCCGGCTGCCGCAGCCGGCCGGGGAGTACAGGCTGGAGACGAGATATACGCCGCTGGATCCAACTACGGGCGAAGCTGTTCTGCCTGTTACAGTTCCGGTTGAAGGTTCAAGTGGCGGATCGCAGGTGATTAATGCTCATGCCGGTGAGGAGTTGCACTTTGAGTTGCGGCCGGTGGTCAGTCCTACCCATACGGTGACGATGACAACGGAGGCGGGCGGAACGCGGGATTTTATGAGAATCTCTGCGCGGTCGAGCAATGGCAGCACGCTGCAGGTGAATCCACAGATGAACGGGCCGGGCGGAGAGACGAAGATCCAGCTTCCGCAGGGTACGTACACGCTGACGGCCAGGCGGATCAATCCGGAGAATCCTGAGCAGGCGGAGACTACGATGACGGTTCCGGATCATGACATCTCGGGCGTTGTGCTGCAGTTCGCGCCGATTCCTTCGATTCCGATCGAGTTGATTGTGGATAGTTCGGTAACGTCTGATAACACTAATCAGCCGCCTACGCTGCCGCAGCTGGGGCTTGTCCTGGAGAACGATCAGCCAGATGCGGAACGCGGCGACTCTTCGGTACGGCCTACGACGCGGCGGGATCAGAGCTTTGTGTTTACGGCGCCGCCGGGGAGCTATCGTCTACAGAGCCGTAACGTCAGCGCGTGGTATATCAAATCGGCCCGCTACGGCGATGCTGATTTGTTGCAGCAGGAGCTTGTCGTCGCGCCGGGAGCGGCGGGTACGCCGATACGGCTGGTGGTCAGCAACGATACAGGAAGTTTGCAAGGCGTGGTGAATCTGAACGGCAGCCCAGCGGGTTGTTGGGTGTATCTGATTCCGGGTGGCGTCAGTGCACGGGCTGTAATCTCGCTGCGCAGTAATGGCTCGGGCAGATTTATGCAGGAACATCTGCCGCCGGGGAGTTATCAGGCGATTGCCTTTGAATATAGGCATTCGGCGAATTATCGCGATCCGGCGAGCCTTGCGGCGTTCAGTGGCCACGTGCGTTCGGTGACGGTGAATGCCGGCGACAAGCCTACGCTCAACCTTGACGCGGTTCCGGTTGCGGAGGTGATTCCGTGAGGCGAGGCGATGTGCTGCGGGTATTTTTGGCGATGTTGGTTGGTTGTGGTGGGGAGATTGTTCAGGCGGCGGCGCAGACCAAGCCTGATTCTGCTGCTACGCGGTATGAGATTACCGGCGTGGTGATCAACAGCGTGAATGGGAATCCTGTGCTGCATTGTCATTTGACCGCGAGCCTGACGGGATCGAGGGTGACAGGAACGAATGGGAGCGGACGGGGGGGATTCGGCAACCGCCAGTTCCCTGCCCCGACTACTGGGTTTGATTGCGATGCGCATGGCCGGTTTACGGTCACGGTGCCGTCTGCGGGCGCGTGGCGTTTGACGGCCAGCGCGCGAGGGTTTGTCAGCCAGGCATATGACGAGCACGATTTTTTTTCGTCGGCGATCGTCCTTACGGCAGAGGCACCGACGAAGGATCTTGAATTCCGGCTGGGGCCTGAGGCCAGCATTGTGGGTGTTGTTCTGGACGAGGCGGGTGAGCCGGTGCGAAATGCGCAACTGGCGCTGCAGAGTGTGCCGCGACCTGCTCCCGGCGGTCCGCAGCCTGCAGGCAATACGCGTGGGGGCGCCCGCACGGACGATCGCGGCATGTTTGAGCTGCCGAACCTTTCTCCGGGAGAATATCGCCTGAGCGTTCGCGCTCAGCCCTGGTATGCCGCGAGCACGCAGAATAACCGGGGAAACGATAATGGCGCCGCTGCGCTCGATCCGTCGCTGGATTTTGCTTATCCTGCGACGTGGTTTCCTGGGGTCAGAGATCCTGCGCTTGCGGAGACGATCGTTCTGCATGCGGGTGATACGCGGCAGGCTGAGTTTCATCTGATTCCGATACCGTCGATTCACCTCCGAATCTTGACGCCATCTCGAGCAAATAGTGCACCGAACGCTACTCCGGCGCAGTCGTTTCCCATGATTCAGCAGGTCAATTCGGGCGGGGGTGGCACGACCTTTGTCCCAATATCGACGCACTTCGACCAGCAAGGCCAGATCGATGTGGGAGGGCTGACGCCGGGACTGTACCAGGTACGACTGTCCGGCCCCAATCAGGGCGGTCATGTTGCGCTGGTTGAAGTGAGCGCCAACTCGGCACGCACGATCGACCTGAGCGGGCCTTCACGAGACTTGGCGAGGATTACGCTGCGCTTCGATGGCATTGCGGATTCGGATCCGAACTCCGGGCTGGAACGGAATCTGCAGGTGACGTTGATCGACACCGATGCTCACCGCGGAAGCTTTTCTTCCGGCGGCAGTCAAGGTGGGGGGCCCAATCTGGGACGTCGTGATCAGAGAGACCCGACTGCGGATCGCATTCTGGAGGTTCCACCGGGGCGGTATGAGGTTGTGCTGCAGGGCCGGCCGAATCTCTTTCTTACCGGTTTGGCTGCCAAAGGAGCCGAAACCGCTGGGCGGTATGTGACCGTTGGTGCGGGCGATTCGACGTTGACGGTACGTGTCGGGAGTGGCCGTGCGAGCATGAGTGGCGTGGCGTCGCTCGACGGAAAACCAGCTGTGGGAGCCATGGTTCTGCTGGTTCCCATAACAATTGAAGATCCCAACTCGATCACCTTGTTACGCCAGGATCAGACAAACACGGATGGCAGCTTTGATTTGGCGAACATCATTCCAGGACAGTACATCCTGGTTGCTATCGACCATGGATGGCAGGTCAACTGGGGAGACGCCTCAACGCTGCGACGGTACTTGATGCAAGGAGTTCCGGTGGAATTGAAGTCGTCCTCGATTGTGAAACAAAACATCACGGCGCAAGCACCCTGAGATTCTGCGAGGGGAACGCGTTCGGTCAGGCAGCGCCAACTGTGTTAGCCTCAAAGAGGCCCGCAATACCACGGAGAGATGGCCGAGTGGCTGAAGGCGCACGCTTGGAAAGCGTGTATACCGCAAGGTATCCAGGGTTCGAATCCCTGTCTCTCCTCCAGGCTTTTAGTGTCAATGAGATATGACTTCATCTCCCACTCAGTGCCTACAGTTCAAGCCAGATAGTCGTTACTAGTCGCTCCTGATGGGTATTTGCCATAAGGAGAGATAAGATGGAGAAGATTCGCGAGCGCGATGAGAGTGACCGCAATGAGACGTAAACGATGGCCGATGCAGTCTTCTCAGCGTCTTTCCTGAACGGATGTCGGCGGAATGCCAGCTCTGTGCAAATGGCCTGCATGGCTCCGGTGGTCAACGTGCGTGGACCATTGTTCGTTCATCCCAAGGGCTTTGTGAAGCGCACCACGTTCCACGTGCTGAAGATGTATTCGAACCCGCGGCTTCCCAATGTTGTGTCCGGAAAGATTGGTACGGAGCCCATGCGAATCGGGGCCACTCTCGACGCGGTGGCCACATGCAGCGACGATCGCCGCAAGCTGGCAATTGCCATGGTCAATCGCCATGATGCGATGCCCGCCCAGTGGAAACTGAGTCTTTGCCAGTTAAATTCGGCAAAAGCAACAAGACGCTACTGAGCGGCGACTCGCCGGACGCATACAACGGCGTCGCAAATCCCCCGCGGGTGGTGCCGGAGACCCGCGAGATCGCACTCGGCGACGCCCATGGATCGGCCGTCGAAACGCCTCCGCATTCAGTGGCCATCCTGTCGTTTTCTGCTTAATCTGCTGGTCAAAGCCGTCTGCCAGTACCTGCCGAATTAATTTCAGGTTGCGCCAGTGGCTTTACTAGGGCTAATCAGGCCTCGTTGTTCTCTCACTCCCACATTTCTCATGGGCTCTCGCGGGTGGAGCGCGGTCAACCATCCCTGACGCGGAATTCTCCTCTGCTATCGCCGGCCTAAACCCTATCGCGCACGACCGATTAAAATCGCGACCTCAGTTCACGTGCGACAACTCAACGTGCTCGTTCTCCCCTGCCTCAAGCGCGGATTCCCTTCGTATGTCGATGCTCCCCGACAAGAAGGCTCCATCCTCAATCGAGATGCGCGAGACTACGACGTCTCCGTATAAGGAGGCCTCGCTGCGAATATCAAGATGATCACTTGCTTTACAGCTGCCAAGAACCTCGCCGAACACTACGATATCCTGTGCTGCAATATTAGCCACAACTCGGCCGTTTCGCCCCACAGTCACACGATCGCCCGGTAGGTTAATAGAGCCCTCAACTTTCCCTTCGATATATAGGGATTCTGAGCCCGTAATCTCCCCCTTTATGAGCAGCGATTTGCTGATCGTACTCCGATCGCCCAGCAAAGGTGTGGAAGAACTTGGCTCAGATGTATTTGAGGACCGCATTTGGCGAGTTGGAGCTGCGACTGAGGATGGTGCGGCATCGACGCGCTGATCTAACATGAGATCCTCTAATTCTTCCTTTTGTGACCATCAGAATGGGAACACCTGCTTCGGTCACGCTACGAGAGATTGCGGCTACGCGATATAGCATCTTTGGGTGAGGGTCGCAGGCATTAAAGAACATACTTAAATCTTGAACGGATTGCGGCACGGTTCGATGCACATATAGAGTCAAGCGCTTGGTTATAGAACTCGAGTGCAGGAAGCTCTCCTACCCGATCACATCCGCGCCGCAGACCCAAACAAATAGCGCTATAAACTACACCTCGACCTGTGGTGCGGGGCAGCTCTCTCGCGAATGGATGAGTTGATCGCGCAGAAGTTGGAAGACATTCTGCATGCCAGATCCGGTCTTGGCCGAGACCTCGAATATCTGCATTCCGGGGCGCACGCTCTCGATGTTACGACGAGCGGCGGCGAGATCAAAGTCGGCGACCTCGGCCAAATCCATTTTTGTGATGATCGCCACATCGGAACTGTTGAAGATGGTCGGATACTTCAGAGGCTTGTCCTCGCCTTCGGTGGCGGAGAGCAGGACGAAGCGGAGTTCTTCGCCGAGGTCATAGCTGGAAGGACAGACGAGATTTCCGACGTTCTCGATAAAGAGGAAATCCAGGGTGTTGAGCTGCCATCCTTCGAGCGCTCTTTCGATCATCTGGGCGTCTAGATGGCATATGGTTCCGGTGGTGATCTGGCGGACGTTTGGGGAGGCGCGCTTGAGGCGGGCGGCGTCGTTTTCAGTTGCGAGATCTCCGACCAATGCGGCAACGCGGAAGTCGCGGGCGAGGCCGCCCAGAAGCTTTTCCAGGAAGGCGGTCTTGCCCGAACCGGGGCTTGAAACCAGGCCGACGACACTGACTCCCGAATCCCAGAAGCGCCGGCGAAGCGCGTGGGCGAGGAGGTCGTTTTGCTTCCTGACTTTGGCGCGAACTTCTACGATGCGTGTGCTCATGCGGTGACCTCAAGCGAGACGACTTCGAGCTCGCGGCCGGTAACGATGGTCTCACTCGGCGTCTCGCACTCCGGGCAGCAGAGTTGATAGAGCGACGGCGGCGTGCGGTCCTGGCCGCAGATGGCACAGTGGATGACGAGCGGAACGGTCTCGATATCGAGGCGGGACCGCTCGAACGGCGTGCCCTCGCAGGCGAGTTCCCAGGCGAAGAGGAGAGCGTTGGGATCTACACCCGAGAAGACACCGACCTTCAGGTGAACGACCTCTATGTCACGAAGATCGCGCGCTTCGGATTCCACCCCGATCTCGTCGATGATACTGAGAACGATCGATAGCTCGTGCATGAGCTGCCTTCCATGCTTGCTGCGAAATTGCGATGATTACATCGTGCTGATTTTGATGTAGCGCTTAATGTCTGGTGCAACCATGATTGCGAGTACGATTGCGGCTAGACCAAAGGCTCCGAGCATAAGTTTTGCTGTCATGATGCCACCTCTCTATTGTCCGTAACCAGTACGGAGCTCTGCAACTGAATGGAATGATCCTTGCTTTCGGCGAGGATTTTTTCAACCAACTCTTCGATTATGTTGGATGCTTCTTCGACTCTGGCCTGAACTTGCGGCGACAGCCCCATGCGGCCCTCAAGTTCCTCGCCGAAGTCTTTTGGTTCGCACCCGACCACCAGAATTTGGGCAGTGATGGGACCGAGCGAGGCTGCGAGGTTGAGGACGCGCAGAGGGTCCATCCCGTGCGGGTTCAGGTCCATGCCGACGGCACCCGGGTCGCCGAGCCCGCTGAGATCCGGTTCAAGGACAAAGAGTGTGCCGGGCGCTTGCTTGCGCGGCAAGGCATCCACGAGGATAACCGTGTGCCACCGGTCGAGGAGCGTATAAGCGAGGTCGAAGCCGCG
>JAOAPF010000019.1 GCA_025462755.1 Edaphobacter sp. | reverse complement strand
ACCATTGAATCCTGCGGCTTCCGCGATGCTTTCGAGAAGTTCCAGAAAGCGGGCATCGTCGTCCTTGGTATCTCCCGCGACACCGTTAAGGACCAAAAAAAATTCAAAGATAAATATGATCTCCCCTACGATCTCCTCGCCGACCCCGAGATGGAGCTCATTAACCGCTATGACCTCATCAAGCCCAAAAACATGTACGGCAAGCTGGTCAAGGGCGTGAAACGTACCACGTATCTGATCGGCCCGGATCAGCGTCTCATCCATATCTTCGACGAGGTAAAACCCGAAGGCCACGCCGAAGAAGTTCTCGCTCTACTCAACAATTCCTCTACGAAACCCTGACACTTATCGGCTCGATAATCTGCTCCGCGGGAGAGCACGCAGCAACAGACTAAACTTGAACCAGGCAATGAACCCTCACACCATCGCGACGGCGGCCGCAGCACTCACCGCGGCAGGCCTCCTCGCAAGCGGTTGCACCTACGCTGCGCTATCGGCGGAATCGCAACTCTTCGGCAAAACCCTCCTAGCCGGCAGGAATCCAAAGGAAATCGCCCTCACCTTCGACGACGGTCCCAACGATATCGTTACTGAGCGCCTTCTCGACGTCCTCGCCCACGACCACATACGCGCTACGTTCTTCCTCATCGGCCGCTATGTTCGTCAGCGTCCGCAGATCGCCCGCGCGATCGCCTCCGCTGGCCATCTGATCGGCAACCACACCATGACCCACCCGTGGCTCGCCTGGCAATCGTCCGCGCGTATTCGCGAGGAGCTCACCGGCTGCAACGCTCTCCTCGAAGACACCCTCGGTTTTCCGATCCGATATTTCCGCGCACCCCACGGAGCACGCCGCCCCGCCGTCCTTGGCATCGCGCGGTCACTCGGTCTCACGCCGGTTCAGTGGAACATTATCCCGAAGGACTGGCAGCCCATCGGGGCAGAAGAGATCGCGGCTCGGACAGTTCGGGGCATCACGCGAAATCAGCAACACAACCGCGCCTCAAACGTCGTCCTCCACGACGGCGGACAGAATGGCCTCGGCCAACCGCGCCTTCCCACGGTAGAGGCGACCAGGCTGCTGCTACAGAAGTACAGCACCCAGACCGGAACGAAGTTCGTCACCGTAGATGCCTGGGCCTGACAAGACACCGCGGCAGTGGGGGTCAAATTCTGAATCGTCACAAGCGATTGGCAAACGCCAGGGTCAGGACGGTGATGTCGTCTTCCTGTCCGAAGCGTTGCGCGGCTTCAGCTATGTCCTGGGCAGCCATTAGAGTGAGGCTTGAAAGGCGCTCGAACCCATAAAGTTCTCCCGCGTGCGAGCGTGCTTCCGGTACGCCATCTGACAGCAGGACGAGGCGTTCGCCGGATGTGAGCTGGCCTCGCGTCAGGTCATAGCTCTGATCCTGGACGAGGCCGAGCGGCAGCGCTGACGGCGTTTCGAGTTCACGTCCAGAGAGATAAGGAGCGATGTGGCCGGCATTCGACAGAGTGTATTCACCGGAGAGGGAGACCCGAATGCAGCAAGCGGTCGTAAAGCCTAATTGGCCTTGCGCGATCAGCGCATTGTTGAGGCCGAAGAGGATTTCGCCTGGGTCATGTGAGGTCTCGCGACGAAGAGCGCCGAGGATCATGGCCACGCGCATGGCTGCGGTCAGGCCCTTTCCGGAGACATCTCCGACAATGGCGATGAGAGAACCGTCTGGTGCCGAAGAGACGAAGAAGAAGTCGCCACCGACCTCACTAGCGGGGAGGTAGACAGATTCCACCTGGAAACCAGGCGTGGGCCGTGAAGCACTTTGGAGAAGAAGCTGCTGAACAGTGCTGGCGGCATGAAGCTCCGCAGCAAACGCGGCGCGGGCGCGCGCAGCATCGACCATTTCGGCGCAGAGGATCGAGTTTGCTATCGCTGCTGCAGTTTGCAGAGCGATCGTGTTCAGCAATTTCAGGTCGGCTGCAGAGTAGGATGCATCCGACGCATCGCTTGCCAAGGCGATAATTCCAACCGTACGCTGCCCGGCACGCAGAGGCGCACAGATTAGAGCCTTGAGAGTGCGCTCAGAATCGCCTGAACGCGGATCAGAGGCGCAGTGGTTGACGATTTCCGCGATCCCCCGCTCCAAGATCGACGCCGCGAAACCGGAGCCGGGCAACAGGGGGCCGGAGCTATCGACGAAATCACTGGATGAGGGTCCGAATGAGGCAGCGTTGCGCAGGATACCATCTGCTTCTTCCATGACCAGGATACCGCCATGGGTAGCAGCAATAAGGCGCTGGGCTTGTCCGAGGGCGGACTGACTCACGGCAGACAGGTCGAGTAGGGCCGCGAGTTGTTCGGAGAGCTGCTCGATCAAGTGGACTTCGCGGTACAAATGAAGAATCTCAGAAGCCAAGGCGCGTCCCTCGGACTCGCGAGCCGCCAAGTGCGTGAGTAGCAAAGCTACTGCCTTAGCTGATGGCGAGGGACCAGTTACGAAACCGAGCGTCGCGTCCTCGAACAGGACTGGCACCCGAGCATAGTCGGCCGATGGGTCTAAGGAAGCCACGCCGAGAAGAGCCTTGCCTCCCGTGTCAGAGATGCAAATGTCGGTATTTGCAGCGGCCAGTAAGGCGGTCAAAGCGGGAAGGCTGCCCGATCTAGGGCTGAGAAGAGCTCTTAGAGTAGGACCGGGCATCGTGCCTCACACTCCAGGCGTCGACAGACCGAGTACAGATCGGGCTTTGGCGATGAGAGCGTCCGGATCAAACGGCTTCGTCATGTAGAGGTCGGCGCCAACCTCCTGGCCGCGCTTGCGATCGAACTCCTGTCCCTTCGCCGTCAGCAAAATAATGTGGATGTGGCCCAAGCCCAATTCGTTCTTTACTGCGTTACAGACGTCGAAGCCGTTTTTCTTCGGCATCATCACGTCGAGAAAAACCAGGTTCGGCTGCTCGTCGCGGATTGTTTGAAGCGCCTCTTCGCCATTGCTCGCCGTGAAAAGGTCTACGCCTTCATCTTCGAGCTCTTCCAGGGTCTGCTGGATCAGCGTACGTAAATGTGGTTCGTCGTCAACGATCAGGATCTTCATGGTTTTCATTGATAGATAAGAAAGAGAACGTTCTCCATTCCTTTCTCGAACCGCAGAGCGCGGACCGCCTCGTCGCTGGATAAAAGTGAATTCAAGATGATGATGTCCGGCTTGGAGAGAACAGCTCTTGAAACCAGTTCGGAGCCGTTAGATTCGACGACCTGGTAGCCGCGAGTCTCGAGAACATCGGTGAGGGTGCGGATAGTGGAGGCGTCCTCATCGACCACCATTACTTTCTTCCTGGACTTGCCCTGGTCGAGCAATGCATCCACTTCATGGAAGAGGGACGCTGTATCTATGGGCTTCGTGAGGTAGCGGTCCACACCAAGACGGAACCCGCGCTCCTTATCCTCCACAATGGACAGAATGATGATGGGGATGTCCATGGTAGTGGGGTCGTTTTTTAGAACCGCTGCCACGTCAAATCCATTCATCTCGGGCATCATGACGTCCAGGATGACGAGTCCGGGTGTTTCCTCACGGATCAGGGCGAGGGCCTTGCGGCCGTCCTCGGCGAGGCGAACGACATAGCCGGCTTCGGTCAGTTCCTGTTGGAGTAGAGAACGGATGTTGGAGTCGTCATCGACGACCAACACGGACTTGTCCCGCGGCTGGTGTGTCGCAACCTGTTCGCGCAGTTGCCGAACGAGGGATTCGATATCGACGGAGCGACGGACAGGCAATAGATCGAGCTGTGCGGGCTGGCCGATCAAGGGAAGTGTGAATGAGAACGTACTGCCTTTGCCCGGCTCGCTTTCTACCCAGATATGACCGCCGTGGTATTCGACAATTTCCTTGCAAATCGGCAGGCCGAGGCCTGTGCCTTTGGGCTTGTCAGTGAGAGTGTCGCCGACCTGCTTGAACTTCTCGAAGACCTTCGGCTGATCGACGGGAGCAATTCCAATTCCGGAGTCGATGACGCTGACGATCATCTCGTCGCCAAGTAAGCGAGCGGAGCAGACAATGGAACCTGAGTCGGTAAATTTGACGGCGTTCGAGATGAGGTTGATGACAACCTGAATCAGGCGGTCCTGGTCTCCGGTGATCGCGGGCAGGTCCGGTTCGATAGAGCGGATGAGGTTCAGTTTCTTGGATTCAAACAATGAAGCGGTCGCTGCGACGGCGCGCTCAATAACGTCGGGAACTGAGACACTTGCCATGTTCCAGGTGAACTTGCCGGCTTCAATCTTGGCCAGGTCAAGAACATCGTCGATGAGTTTGGTGAGGCGTTCCCCTTCGCTGACGACGACACCGAGATTTTCGATTACTTGCTCTTTAGCCTGCTGCACCTTTCGGTCATCTTCAGGGATCAGCGGGAAGAGGCGCTCTTCGAGACGGCGGCGAATGATCTTGGCGAAGCCAAGCACAGACGTTAGGGGCGTGCGGAGTTCGTGGCTGACTGTGGAGAGGAACGAGCTCTTGGCAGCGTCGGCTTCCTCCGCGGCCGCTCTTGCCTGGCGTGCCTCTTCGAACAGCTTTGCGTTATGAATAGCCACTCCGACAGCGGAGGCAATCGTTGAAAGGAGGCGTTGATCGGCTTCCGTGAAGCGTCCTTCCTGATCGGTGGACTGGACACTGATGACGCCAATCGTTTGCCCGCCAGATGGAATCGGGACGCCAAGATAGGAAGCTGTATTGCGGCCCATCTGCTCGATGCCCAGCCTGGCGCGGTTGCGATCCATGTCCTCGTTGATCAGCAGAGGCTGACCTGTCCGAATGATCTGGGAAGTGAGCCCGGAGCCGAATGGCCTCGGCGCCGCGTCTTCGCCAAAATTGTAGGGGAATTGAAGCAACATCGTAGAACGATCAAGCAGCGATACATAAGCGATAGGCGCGCGAAACAGGTCTCGCACTTGATCGCCGACAAACTGAATCAAGCTGTCCTTATCAAGCTGCGTGGCGAGGGCCTGGGTGATCCGATTGATGGTGACCAACTCGGCGGCCCGTTCGCGGACCTCGTGCTCTCGTTGGTTGATGACCAAATACGCGCCCGCATTGTCGAGTGCGATGGTGGTATACGCGGCGAGGTTTTCGAGCAGGCTGAGATGTTGCTCGGTATAGGCATTCTTCTTGAAGCTTTGAATGCTGAGCACGCCAAGAACACGTTCTTGCGCGATCAGCGGCAGATAGATCATAGAAGCGGGCGGCTTGGCCGTACTGCCGTCGACCAGTGCCCCACCGGTGTGTTCGTAGGACGGGATGTACTTAGAGAATTGTGTCGCAACGTCGTTGAGCAGAATCGGCTTGCGATTGTCGATACACCAAACCGCGAATTGATTTTTGTCGTCGGTACTCCGCGTATAGGGCGCATAACGCTTGCCGTCCTCGATCGCAAGGCTGTATTCGATCAGGTGCCTCTCCGGCCGGTATAAGCCAACGCCAAAGATACTCGCGTCGACGATCTGGTTCACGCGCTCGTAGAGCTTGAAGAGAATAGTTTCCAGGTCGAGCGAGGCAGTGATCTCTTTGCCGATATCACTCAGCAGCTCAATGCTGTCCTTCTGAGCGGCTATTTCGACGGCCTGCGCGCGAATCTCTCGGGTGCGATCGTCGACGGTGGCTTCAAGCGCCTTTGCCTGCGCTTCGAGCGCCTCCGTCTTTTGGCGAGCCTTTTCCCGCTCATGCCTGATGATGAGACGCCAGGCAGCCAGAGCCAGCAGGAGAAAAACGAGGCCGTAGAGTACATAGGCGAGTGTGGTCCGGTACCACGGGGGCAGGATCGTGAAGGAGTAGATCCCTTCCTCCCCGGTGCGACCATCGTCTGAGCGCGAGCGGACTCGGAACCGGTAATCACCCGGACCCAAACCGCTGTAGTTTGCTTCTTTCTGTCTGCCCCAGCCTGACCAATCCTTGTCGGCACCTTCGAGAAGGTATTGGTAGTCAGTTTCAGTGGGGTTTCCATACGCCAGCGCGGCAAACTGAAACCGCAGAGCGTTGCTTCCCGGCGGAAGGCGTAGGTCGGAAGCTCCCGCAACCGCGGAGCCGCCGAAGACAACGCGGGGGCCAGCACTGACCTGGCGGACGACAGTTGGGACGGGCTGCGGGCTGGTGACATTCGTAACGGGACGGAAGCGGAGAAGTTTCTCGCCGGTGATCCACACGTCGCCCCCAGGCTCAGTATGTAGAAGGAAGTTTTTACGGAAGCGATTGAGACGGCGATAAGGATCCTCCTCAACATGCCAGGTTCCGTCAGGCTGCCGGCTAAAGAGGCCCAGTCTCCGGTCGTCTGACGACCCGGTCAATGCCCAAAAGCTCGAGTCATTGATGGGACTCAGAAAAGACGTAGCGTCAGGAGCATCGATGGGAAGCAGGAATCGATTATCGATGGTAAATTTCCTGGCTGCCGTATCCCAACGGAAGATATTTTTCGAACGATCAAACGTAGCAAAAACGCTGCCCGCAACGAATTCAACATCCGTGTTGCCTTCGATGAGACCCTGGTCATGGGAAATAACCTGCACATTCGAATCTCGCATGCCGGTGGGGGCAACCTCAACGCGCAGCACCTTGCCGTTGCCGCCGCCAACCCAGAGAGTTCCCTCCGCATCTTCCACCAAGCCTCTGGCCTCGTAGACGATGTTCGGCAGTCTGCCCTCATCGATCCAGCTTTGGCCATTCCAGCGCATCGAGGCCACACCATCGCCATGGCCTATGAACACCCGTGATGGAGTTTTGTGCGACTGAGCAACGTCATACGTCTGCTCGTTGAGCCCCTGCAAGGCGGGCATGGCCGGAACAAGCCTATCGCCCTCCACCTTCATTACGCCTTCGCTGGTCGCTGCGAGCAATTGTTCAGATGCCTTACCTGCCGGATCTTTGAAAACAGCCAGAGTAAAGGCTTGAGTCGACCCTTGAAGCGGCACGAACGACGGGCGGCCGGTCTTTGGATCGGAGACCATCCGTTGGACGGCGGCTTTCCCCCCACCGGAGGAGATGTAAATCGATCCTTTATAACGCGCCACGTCGAAGGCGCCATTGAGCGAGAAAATCGAGATTGGAGAGTCAATCTCAATACGAGCGATGCCCGCATCGACCCCTAACCAGAGGGCACCCTCCCGGTCCTGATAGGCGGAAAGGGCGCCCGAACTCAGAAGTCCCGAGCCTTCATCGATAATCTGGCGGAGTTTACCGTCATGTCCGATGATGACCGCGCCGCCATTCAGGGTTGTAATGCAGAAACTCCCGTCGGCAAGCAGGGTGGATGTGTAGACCTTGTGCTTTGTCAGGTAGTCGTCCGCCTCCGTCGGGAAAGGGACTACCTTTTGGCCGTCATACAGCGTTAGGAATTCATCGCGTTGAGATACCAGGATGTGGCTCTCATCGTACGGATGAAGAAACAGCTTGATGGCGGTCCGATAAGCGTCGCCGCCGGGAACGCTGCGAAGCTCGTCGCCGACAATTTCCTGAAGACCCACTCCGCCCTGGGCGGTATAGATATGGCCGCGGACAGCCGATAGCGCTTGAAATCTAGCCTTGGGCTGATGCGACCACGCCTGCATGCGCTTGCCGTCCCAGCGAAACAGCCGCTCGTACGAACGAAAAAAGATGCCTTCGGGAGTAACCAGCGTCTGCCACACGTCGGTAAAGTTCCTAGCCTCGGCGGGGACCTTATCAAGAAGCGAGACAAAATGCAGCGTTCCGGCGGAGTCTGGCGACAGGTACCCGAAGTTTTCACTGAGACCCACCCAGATTTTGCCGGTGTCGTCCATGGCAAAGGACCGCACGACACTCGAGGGAACGAAGATTTTTCTCCAGGTAACGCCGTCGTACTCGAGGATTGCGCCGCTTGAATTGCCGAAGTACATGACGCCGCGGCGGTCCTGAAGGATCGTCCAGACCTGGGGACCGCCGTTGTATTCCTTGGCTGAGTAGTTTTTGAGGACCGGCATCCCGACTTCCGCATTTAGCGGGGCGGGCGAGTCTGGAGTCGCGGACAGGCATGCCTGCGCGAGAGACAGCGACATAAGAGCCAAGGCTAGACGCGATGGCAAGGAGGATCTGCGGCGAACGACAGAACGTTGGGCCAAGGTAGATTTCCAACTGTTTCAAGAGCGAAATAAGAACTCTAGGAGAGGACGTTTTGACAGGTATTTGAACGATCTGTTGAATGACGTCACATCTTATCACGACGGTTCGTGATACCGGCCTGCAGCATCTTTACCTGGACGCTTAACCCAGGAGAGCGAAAGAAGGCCAGTCAGGAGACTCGCCAACCGGCCGCGTAGCTGCATACCCTCCATCTACGGGAAGGCTTTCAGTTACCGTCGCCCTTGCTCGCACTGTCAAGTTGGGCGGTTTCTGTTCCACGTGCCTGGAAGCCGCGCCGAAGGTATTTGAAAAATGGCGACCTGGAGGGAGAAGGCGCCTGAGCTATGGATGCCACGCCTGGCAGATCCGAATCGATAAGTGACGCAACCTCGTCCCACACGCGGAAGTCGTTCTCGATTTCGTGATGAGGCTTGTTCAACGTACGAGAGTACCAGCTATAGTTGTCGCAATTGATCGGACGGTTTTCATAGGTCATCTTAATGTTTCCAAGAACGGTTGTTCGTGCCGGATCAAACGCGACGATCTCCGGGGCGCCATGTAGCGGGCCTGCTGTCTGATAGAAATTGATTGCGCTTGCCACGTTAGGGGAAATCGGGGACGCCCTGTGACCGGGCTTAGCAATAGTGTCTATCTGGACGGTGAGCGCCACCGGAATATCCATCTGCCCCAACTGGCGTGCGAAGGCGACTGTCTCGGTAGCACCCCAACTGTGCCCGTAAATGATGATCGTCGATCGCTCTTTCTCGCTGGTTGAGAGGACCCCATCGTGGTCAGTATCGAGGAGGCGCACGAGTTCATGGAGCGCCTTGTCCCCATGGTGGTTCCCGAATACGTCTGCATGGATCAATGGATAACGGTCGCGAAGATATGCGGCAAACTGCACTTCGGGGTGCTTTGTATCCTTTCGGCTAACAAAGCCTCCGACAAACCCGATAATGATCACGTTCCGAGCAGCGCGCGTGGCTACTGGGGAGCGGTCTGCCGGGAAAGCTACTTCCTGGCCAGGTGCGATCGCCGGCGCCACAAGAGCCATCGCGGTCAAAACAACAAGCGCACAAAACTTCCAATGCCAAGGGCCCTTCATGGGGACTTCTCCCACTTCGTCATTCAGCGTGCCACCCGAACCGGCGATGCACAATTACACTTACGATGTATCCACCGCCTCAAAAGATTCGCATTTAAACAATAGCGCTCACTTTTCAACGCAATTGAATCGGCGCTAAGTTGTGGGCCAGAATCTGAACACGCGGCGAGGTGAGCCATGCCTGACGCTCAAGTCACTTGAATCAAGAGCGGAACGAGAGAAAATCTTCTAACGCCTATTCTCGGTCTTCAGTGGACACGGACAGATCTTCTGAATCTGCAATGATCTTCGTTGCCTTCAAAGAAACTGGTCCCGGAGACTGCATCCCTTCACCAGCCGTGTGTTAGACAATCGCTTGTCTGGAGAACACGGCGCGGTTTTAGCACTTGACATCACTTAGCCCCTGGATGCTCAATGGTGTACGCCTAACAGTCGCTGTATGAGTCTTCATCCAGGCAGGAAGCGCATTCTTTTGAACGTGAGCACACCCGCATGACCTTCCGGCCCTTCGTGACCTGTTCCTTTGCACGTGGCTTACTCTCCACTTTGCTCGTCGGAGTCCTTCCCTACCCGCCGTCGCCGCCCCCAGTGCCATGCAGAAGCATCGCGCGATGGCGGGAGAGTACATTCTTCATTCTCTTCAAGAGCAAATGCACAACCGCGAGTCCGTCTGCGGGAGCAGTCGCAACATACATCTGGTAATCGACTTCCATAAAAATTTCAGTGGAGTGAATTCATGTTTCGTTCTTGCTTATTACTGTTGACGGGTCTATCTGCGGCTCTCATTTTGCAGGACGCGCGGGCACAGTCCTTCTACCCGGTTCGCCTCGAGGATAAAACCGCCGTCTATCTTTCCAACGATCGCTTCGGCGCGAAGGGCGATGGTGTCACCGACGACACTGCCGCATTGCAAAAGGCAATCGATACCGTGGCGGACACGACGCATCAGGGTATTGTCTTCATTCCCGAAGGCCGCTACCGCATGACGCACACACTGTATGTGTGGCCGGGAGTGCGCTTGATCGGTTACGGCACGCAGCGTCCAACATTTGTGCTCGCGCCCAGCACTCCGGGTTATCAGACTGGTCCGTCCTATATGGTGCTGTTCACCGGCGGCAGAACAGGAGAGCGACGTCGCGGAGGCTTGCAACGGCCCGCGAATGCTCCGCCCGAGCCTCCAGTGGCCTTCCCTGGAACTGTCCCTCCGGCGACAGGCGTCGTGGATGCAAATCCTGGCACGTTCTATTCCGCCATGAGTAACGTGGACTTTGAGATTGGTGACGGCAATGCGGGCGCGGTTGGCATTCGTTTCCACATCGCTCAACACTGCTTCCTGACCCACATGAACTTCCATATCGGTTCCGGCATGGCGGCCCTTCACGACATCGGGAATGAGGGCGAAGATCTCCACTTTTACGGCGGCCAGTACGGAATCATGACAGGCCGCCCTTCGCCTGGATGGCAGTTCACTCTGCTTGATTCTTCTTTCGAAGGTCAACGCGAGGCAGCGATCAAGGAGCATGAAGCAGGCCTCGCGCTGATACACGACACCTTCAAAAACGTGCCGACGGCAATTGAGATCGAACCAAAACACATCGAAGAGTTGTGGATCAAGAACTCGCGCTTCGAAAACATCTCTGGGCCCGCGATCGTCATCAGCAGCGAAAATTCCAGATTGACGGAGATTAACGTCGAAGATGCTTTCTGCGACAAGGTGAAAGTCTTCGCCCAGCTTCGCGAGAGTGGGAAGGTGTTCTCCGGGAAAGGACAAACCTATCGCGTGGACACTTTTACTCATGGCCTCATCTTCGATTCACCGCGAGCAAAGGGGTCGATTGATACGCGTATCAATGCAGAAACAATCGCGGCCCTTCCGTCGGCCGATGCGCCCGCTATTCACAATTTACCCTCACAGACCGGGTGGGCTAATGCGCTTGAACTTGGAGCAAAGGGCGATGGCACGACAGACGATACCGCAGCGCTGCAACATGCGGTAGATACGCAGCGCATCGTCTACCTGCCAGGCGGCCGATACCGGCTGACTGACACACTGCGCCTTCGCCCGGACACCGTACTGATCGGATTGCATCCAAGCACAACGCAGCTTGACCTCTCGGACAACACACATGGTTTCGACGGTGTTGGATCGCCTAAGGCCATGCTGCTGGCGCCGCAGGGGGGAGCGACGATCGTAATGGGCATAGGGCTGTTCGCTGGTGGCGTAAACAGCCGAGCGGTCGCTGCAATGTGGATGGCGGGCAAGGATTCCCTGATGGACGACGTGCGCTTTCTCGGTGGCCATGGAACCAATAATCCCGACGGCACGCGCATGAATCCGTATAACAACACACACAGCGGCGATCCAAACGCTCTCTACCGTTGGGATGCACAGTATCCGAGCCTGTGGGTGCTCAACGGCGGCGGCGGAACATTTGCTGACATCTGGACACCAGTCACATTCTCACAAGCTGGCATGTACATTTCAGATACCAAAACCGAAGGCCACGTCTACGAGCTTTCCAGCGAACACCACGTTCGCAACGAGGTGAAACTGAAGCGTGTGGCGAATTGGGAGATTGTTGCCCTGCAAACGGAGGAAGAGCGCGGAGAAGGTCCCCAGTGCCTTCCGCTCGCCATCGAAGACTCAGAAAATATCACTGTCGCGGAGATGCATGCGTACCGTGTAGTAAGCAGTTTTGTTCCGTTCCCCGAAGCCATCCAAGTTACGAACTCGCGCAATATTCGCTTTCGTAACCTGCACATCTATAGCGACAGCAAAGTCGCGTTCGATTCCTCCGTACGCGACGACGATAGCGGAGTTATCAATCGCGAGCTCGAGATGGCTTCCCTCACGCTGCCGGGGCACGATCCGGCAGGCACTTTGGCGAATCCAAAGCACCTCGAAGCGAGCCGTCTGGCTGGAGGGTTCTTCAACCCATCCAGCGCGACGGTGGATTCGCACGGACGGCTTTACTTCGTCGACCCGGTGAAACAGAATATCTACCGCTATCTTCCCGCGGAGAAACGTCTCGAAATAGTGCGTGACAATTCGATCGATGCGGCCAATTTATTCTTTGATCACAGCGACAATCTGATGGTCGTTTCCTATGCTGGAGCCGGAACCGTCTACAGCCTGAAGCCGGACGACCCTGCAGACAAGATTCAGGTCTTGAAGCCGCAGCCTGCCGCAGCCCGGCCTGAATTGACTCCAGTGCTGGCCATTGATCATTGGCGCTTCGATGCTGAGCAAAATACCGATATAGGCGGAGCGAAGCCCTGGCAGTACATCTCACCGGACGGGAGCACGTTTCTGCCTGCGGGCGAGGATTTCGTGGACGGGACGCTTTACTACGGCATCAAGATGGCCGACGTGCTTCGGGCATTTTCTCTCGGCAAAGCGACACCGGGCAAACCGTTTTACGTGACCGACGAGCGCCAGAAAAAAACATACGTCGCAGAAGTGAAGCCCGATGGCTCGCTGACCCAGGTGAAGCTCTTCGCAAACCGGGGCGGGGAGAGCGTCGCGGTGGCACCGGATGGGAAGGTCTATCTCGCCGCTGGACAGATCTACGTCTATCAACCGGACGGCACGCCGACAGGAGAAATCGATGTGCCAGAACGGCCGATCAGTATCGTCTTCGGAGGCAAAGACAGGCAAACATTGTTCATCCTTGCCCGGACATCACTTTACTCAACGCCAGCTCTCGGCCAAGCCAAATAAATGAGTAAGGGCGGTCGGATTCAAGATTCGGCGTTGCGAGCACGGATCTCTTATCTCTTTGCCGCAAAGGTGACGGGACTTAGCTCCCCACCTTGCTTTAGCTTATAGAAGCGATCGCCAGCCACATTATGAAAAACCTGCGTCGTTCCGCCCGGCCAAAGGACTTCGAGCGTCTCAATGCTTTTCGCTGTCCCGAGTCCAAAATGAAGCCGCAGATCATTTTGCGACAGATAGCTTCCACCGGAACGCACCTCTCCGATTTGTGTCTGACCGTTCGCAGTCACCCGCACGCGAGCGTTCAACGCCAGCCGGTTTCGCGGTGCTCCTTCCAACTCCACGCTGATCCAATGATGCGATGGATCAGGCTTTGAAGATAGTACTTGTGGGCCGCCTGTCAGATTTTCCACGACCACATCAAGTGCGCCGCGATTGAACAGATCTCCCACAGCCAAGCCTCGGCCGACCTGCGGAATGGTCAGAGAATCGCCGACGGCAGCCGTGGCCTCACGAAAGGTGCCATTATGCGCATTGAGAAAGACAAGCTTCGGTTCGCGATAGTGGATCCCAAGTTTCGCATTGTCTACCTGCGGGTAGACGTGGCCGTTGACGAGAATAAGGTCAAGCCAGCCAGAGTTGTTGAGATCGAGGAACGCGTCTCCCCATCCAACGTACGGTTCAGTCGCATGAGCCACCCCGGCTGAGTGAGAGACATCGGTGAAGTTCATGCCTCCATCATTTCTGTACAGTGCCATGTACTCGTCGCTGAAGTGGCTGATGGCGATGCTCATGCGACCCTTGTTCTCGTAATCTCCGACCGCTAGCCCCATGTTGGCCTGCTCAACGCCATCCTCGCTGAAAGCTACGCCGGCGTCTGATGCGGTCTCCTCGAAGTGCCCCTCTCCTTCGTTGCGATAGAGATAGTTAGGTTCCCCATCATTGGCAACGAAAAGGTCTAGCTTGCCATCGTTGTCGAAGTCTGTCCACACGGCTCCCAAGCCGAAGTAGCGTTTATGGTCCTCCACCCCGGCTTGTGCAGCGACCTCCGTAAACGTACCGTCGCCGTTATTGTGATAGAGCGAGTCAGATGATCCCTTCAGCCCGCGAGGGCCGCACTGCACGGCGATTTCGTGATACTGGCACGTCTTTGCCGAACCAAAGAGAGGCAGATCGTTGAGATTAAGGTCGACGTAATGAGGGACGAAGAGATCCGGGAATCCGTCTCCGTCGTAGTCCCCAAACGCAACGCCGGTCGCCCAGCCCGAGTCTTTCGACAACCGGGACTTCGTGGTCACATCCGTGAAGGTCCCATCGCCGTTGTTGTGGTACAGCACTACACCGCCGAAACAACTGACCAAAAGGTCAGGCCGTCCATCGTTGGTGACATCCGCGACTGCAGCTCCCATTGCCCAGCATGGATAGCCGACGCCGGCTTTGTCGGTGACGTCCGTAAACGTTCCGTCGTGATTGTTGTGATACAGCGCGCCTTTGGCCTTCTTCCCCGCGAGCGCCATCGAAACGCTGGGCGCGTTTGTAAAGTAGATGTCCAGCCAACCGTCACCGTCGTAGTCGAAGAGCACGACGCCGCCGCTCATGGATTCGACGATGTATCGCTGTTCCGGGCTGGAAAGGTGCTCGAAGTGAATTCCCGTAGATGCCGTAATATCCTGCAGCTTTGGATAGTCGGCCGGCGGCTTCTCCTTGACCTGCTGAGAACGTCCCAAGCACGCGCAGAGCATCAACGCGATTCCGACGATCGAAATCTTAATGGGGCACCTTGGGTGATGGAGGGGCGGTGTCATGGGACTCATCGTCTGTGGCGCTGTGGGGTGCTTGAATTCGCATGGTGCCATACACCTGTCGCAATTGGTCTTTGATGTCTTTGTATTTCTGATACTCCGCAAGCTCTCGTTTGGCATCTTCTGGCCGGTGCATTTTGCGATAGAGCGCGCTCAGCCGAAAGTGGGCAAGCATGTTCGTTGGATCTTCCTTCAGAACCTGCTGTAACAGTGGAAGGGCCTTATCATTCTCGTTCTTCTCACTGTAGACTCGCGCCAGCCCCAGTGCGGCGTCTGCATTGTTCAGCCGCTGACTTAGGGCACGTTGATAGAGGCCGGCAGCGCTGTCGAGATCTCCACGGTCCGCCTGGAGATCTCCCAGCCGAACGGCGGCCTGCACCTCGTGCGGATTCTTTTCAAGTGCAATGGCGTATTCGTGCTCGGCCTGGGTGTGGTCCGCCTGGCTGTCGGATCCATGCAATGCTTCCGCGAGTTCAAAGTGGATTCCAGGGAGGTTTGGATCGATCGCAATCGCTTTGCGGAAAGCCGCAATTGCCCCGGGAAGGTCGCGAATGCGTTCCAGTTCGTGGGCGATGGCCTGCTGCATCTGTGCCGATTGCGGTGCAGCCAGCGACAAACTGAGCAATGCTTCGCCAGCAAGGTCAGTGTTTATCCTATAAGCCACGTAGAGAATCTCAGGATCGGCTGGGGCCTGGTCTCGCAGCTTGCCGATGATTGCCGCAGCCGCGGTCAAGTTCTGCTGTGCCGTCTCGATTTCGATGAGTGTGAGTCCCACTTCCTTGCGGAATTTAGGATCCGTCAGGCTTCCCACTACTGCGGACATGTCCGCCCGCGCGGCGTCGAGCTGGCCGAGCTGATATTCACATAATCCAAGAAGCCCCTGAATTTTTGGCAGGTTCGGATTAATCTGTATGGCCTTGCGAAGGTGCTCTAAAGCGTCGGAGGGTCGGCGCTGGAAGTAAAGCAGAACGCCGAGGTTCGCTTGTGCATCCAGATTGTCAGGCTCCTCTGCCACCACGGCCGCAAACTCTGGAATCGCCTTTTCGGGTTGATTGACCTTGAGGAACTCATTGGCGCGACGAGCATGCTCTTGCGGAGAGACGGCGGCCTGCTGCTGTGCGAGGCCGCTTATCTGAGCTGTAAGTATCAGCGCAAAAGCAACTCCGAAGGGCACTCGATGTAAAACTGGACACATGAAACCGCGCTAAGCCTGAGAAGAAATACGAGTTTAAAAAACTCGGGGAGTGGATGGCGGCAACAGACCGTCATCCACTCCCCGAGAGTATCAGAAGGAGAATCGTCCGCCGAGTTGCAGTTGTCTTCCGCTATTGGTTGTGCTGCTGATGACGCCCGCAGAACCTGTTGACAGGGACGTGCCGGGGTTGCCGAAATTGGCATGATTCAAGGCGTTGAATGCATCCAGCCGGATCTGGAACTGATAGCGTTCAGCCCACAGATTGAAGGTCTTACCCGCGGAGAGATCGAAGATGACCTGACCGGGTCCGACGATACTGTTTCTATGGTTGTTGCCGAACGTTCCGTTGGCTGGAATCGAGAAGGCGGCTCCGGGCACATTGGTTGTGGCTGTGTTGTACGCCGGGTTGTACCACTGCTTGATGGTGTGTGGCGCGATGACCGGAAGGCCGGTTGAATTCGGATACAGGTTGCCGGACGTGTAGGACTGCGCAAGAGTGCTTGGCACTGTGATCGTGATTGGGTTGCCACTCTGCAGTACGTAGGTTGAGGACAGACGCCAGCCGCCGATTGCCTCGTCGACGAATCTGTTCTTGTTCAGGAACCGCTGGCCGTGGCCGAACGGCAGGATGTAGATCGCGTTTCCCTTGAACGCGTTGCGCGTATCGAAGTTCGATGGCCCGTAGTTCGCATGCGGATCGTAAGCGTTCTGGTATGTCTGTGTCCCACCGCGGCTCCCCCATGCCGATGAGTCATACTCGTCAAGGAACTTCGACCAGACATAGCTGGCGGCGAACGAGACGTTGTTGGTCAGACGACGTTGAAAGGTGGCTTGCAGTGAGTTGTAGTTTGCGTCCGCATTATTCGTACTGCCAGTGACGTTGTTGAACTGCGGAAAGGGTCGGAACTGTTGGTCAACAACAGCTAGCTTGCCCACGGGAACCTGATTGATGTCCACGTTGAAATTGAGATTCATCGATTTGCTGCCAACATAAGCGATAGTCGCGACCATGTCGGTGCCGATCTGCTTCTCAAGTGCGATGTTGTACTGCTGGATCTTTGCGACAGGCGTCTGCTGCTGGTTGTAGTTGACGCCTTGGCCATTGAAGGCCGAGTTCGACGTGGCCGCCGTGACGTACGGGAACTGCGGGTTTGTTCCCGAGAGCGAGCCGATCGGGGTAATGCCGTTCGTCGTATCGGTGAGAGATCCCTGCGACCCAAACGCCGAGCCCTCACCGCTGCCGTAGGTGTCGAGGCTCCACAGGTAAGCATAAAGCCCGTATCCTCCCCGAATCACCGTGTCGGGATGAAGCTGGTAGGCGAAACCGACGCGCGGCAGGAAGGTGTCGTAGACGTTGTTCTGCAGCTGATGACGTCCATGATCGCCGTTGGCCGCATACCACATTGCGCCCAGCGTTCCCGTAGCCGTATTGGGTACGAGGGGATCAAACGTGCGCTGGTTGTTCTTTGCGTCAGACCAACCCTCCATGATCTGGTACCGAAGGCCGAGGTTGACGGTCAGGTGGGGGCCGACCTTCCAGTCGTCCTGAACGAACATCTGGGGTGCTTTCTGACGTCCCGCGAACTCTGGCGTTACCTGGGCACTCCAATTTTGCATGGTGCCCAAAAGGAAGTCGGCGTAGGCGTTGCCCGAAGCGGCCACTTGCTTGGTCTGAACGCAGTAGGTGCACTGGGTGTAGGTACCGGTGAAGCCGGCCGTTGCTCCGTTCACGTTGCCCCAGGCTGTTGAGTTGTCCTCGAAGATCAGGTACTCGCCGCCAAAATGCAATACATGCTTTCCGCGAATCAAGGTCACAATGTCGGATGGATCAAAATTATGCTCCTTATAGGTGGCGGTAGTTCCAGGACCGAAAGAAGCTTGGCCGGAGCCCGTATAACTGCTGATATTGACGGTCGGGAAGATATCCGCCTTCGAAAATAGCAGCCCGAGCTTGGCCGGATACCCCTGGCCTGCGCTCTGCGTTGCAAAGAAGTTGAGTTGGTTGGTGTATCCCATCCGCAGCTCGTTGATGGTGCGCGAATTGATATTCCAAACATCGGTAATTTGCGCGTTGTAGCTGTCGACGTCCCCTACGTAGCAGTTAAGAGGGCAGCCCAGAGAGCCCGGGTACGTCGCAGGGTTGTCGCGCTTTGTAACGGAAGCGGTCAGGCGGTTGTTCGGCGTAAATTGGTAATCAAAGCGCCCAAAGTATTTCTTGAACGGCTGCGAGCCGCGAATCGAATAGTAGTAGTTGTTGCTCGTGATCCCGGTGGTTGCGTTCGTTGTGCCGGGCACGTTGGGCAATGGGAGATACGCCTGAAGCTTCACCGCTACCGGGTCGAGTGTGGGAAGCTTGTTACCTGCGTAGGGCGTGCGATTGAGGTAGGTCTTGCCGTCCGTTCCAACTGCAGACGTAGTCGTAGCCGGATTGTAGATCGGCGCCAGGGCCGAGAAGTCTCCGTTACGCATCGCGACCGTGGGCAGTGAATTGAAGCCGACCGATGCATTCAAATTGATGACCTGATCGTAGTTGAAATAGAAGAACGCTCTATCGTGAAGGACGGGACCGCTGACCGATCCACCGAAGTTGTGGAAGCGGGTATACGGCGCGCTGGTCTGGAAATAGCTGCGGGCATTGAAGAAGTCGTTCTGCGCGTACTCATACAACGAGCCGTGCCACTTGTTCGAGCCTCCCTTGCTGATCTGGTTGAACGCCGCGCCGCCGATGCCGTACTGTGCGGAGAAGGCCGACGTGCTGATCTGCACCTCCTGTACCGTTTCAAACACGGAGACGTCTGCGTTGCCCGAGTGCGACAGCGCGGAGGAAGCGCCATCATTGAGGATCGCGTTATATGGCAGATTTCCATTCACCGAAAGCGCCTGGCCTGTGGCGCCGGTGTAAGATGTCGTGCCGGTCGCGCCCGGGACCAGCTTCACGAAATTCTGCCAATCCTGGCCTTGGTTCGGCAGGTTCTGCATCTCTTTAGCGACGAGTGTGGTCGATTGCTCGCCCGTTTCGGTCTTCAGCAACGGAACGTCTGTGTTCACGACGATCTCCTGATTGAGGCCGCCGATCTGCATTGGAGCGTTAATCTCGACTGTACCAACGCTCAGCGTGACGGAGGAGCGTACATACGGGCTGAAGCCCGTCTTGGTGAAGGTAATCTTGTAGGTTCCCGTGACAATGGGACCAGTGTCGTAAAGGCCAGACGCATTTGTTTTGAACTCTCGCGCGACACCCTTTTCAAGATCCAGAACCGTCACCGTGACATCGGGCACAACTGCGCCGGTAGCATCCGTTGCGACCCCGCGAATGTCGGTGGAGTTTGTATTTTGAGCCTGAAGAGTGGGACTGATTGCCACTGCTAACGTAATCAACGAGATCGTCGACCATAACCGTTTCATATGAAGTGCCTCCCAAAAGTGTTTCCTGCAAAAAACGAGCGCATGACATAATTCTCTGAGTTAAGCGTTTGTCTTTGAGGTCTGTAGAAATCGCCCCTATTCAAATCCTCGCCATTGAAAACTGTCAAGTGTTTTTTATTTTGGAGTTGAATACAGCTCTACATAGACAACCGTTTGCCTTGCGAAGGCTAGCCCTGTTGGGAATTCTCGGCGATGCTAAGTTGCTTTCCGTGCCACTACCAATAGCTGGTCCGGGCGACGAGGTGGGTGGCCTAACCACTCGGGTGGAGTTGCTCTTCTATTGGCGGGCTGACCCTTACCTCAAAAGTGACGTTCGGCTTTCGCTGTCACATCACTGCCGACACTAAACTCGCCTGCCTCAACACTTGCTCCGCACCCAATGCGCGCCCAGGAAGGATGCCGTCTGCCGCCACGGTGGGTTTCTGCCGCCCGCCTGAGCCAGTCGAAGACGGCCGCCGCATGGACCACTGCAGTTCGGTCGAGTCGAGGGGAAAATGTGAGTTTCCCCTGAGCGTTGCAGTAACATACATTCACCGCACATGAGCACAACCTCCCCCAACCCGGCCCCTGCCGAGTCGATCCCGAAGCCACCCATGGACCCGGAGCTTCCTGCGCCGCTCTCGATGGGCGACGTGATGCGCATCCCTATGCTGCGCCGTCTCTGGTATGCGCAGGTCGTCTCGGTCTTCGGTGACTTCCTCGCCCTCTTCGCCGTCATCAGCATCCTTACTTTCAAGCTCCACGCGACCGCCCAGCAGGTCACTGGCGTCCAGATCGCGTATATGCTCCCCATCGCCGTCCTCGGCATTCTGGCCGGCGTGTTCGTCGACCGCTGGCCTCTGAAACCGACAATGATTTCGAGCGATAGCATCCGCGCTGCCCTGTGCCTTCTGCTCCTCGCCGCCCATCAGGTCTGGCACTACTACGCGATCCTCGCCGCCATCAGTGTGGTCTCCAGCTTCTTCACACCTGCGCAAGGGGTTGCGATCCGCTCCGCCGTTCCCCTGCACGGCCTGCGTTCTGCCAATGCGCTCATGCAACAAGTGATGTTTGGAATGCGAATCATCGGCCCCGCCATCGCTGCGTTCATGGTCGCCTATCTCGGAGAGAAGAGCTGCTACGTGCTGGACTCCGTAAGCTTCGTCGGCTCCGCCTGTCTCATCGCATCCGTAGCCCTGGTGAGAACAGCGCCGAAACCGGCGGCGCCTGGCGCAGAAAACATCTCGGCCATTGGGAAGATCTGGCTTGATATGAAGCAGGGCATCAGCTTCATCGTTCACCACGCTGCTTTGCTCTTCGTGATTCTCGCGATGGCCGCGGGAATGTTCGTCCTCGGCTGCTTCGGCCCGCTTATCGCTATCTATGTGCGGGATTCGCTGCACGCGTCCACCAAGATGTTCGGCATCGTCTCGCCGATGATCGGCCTGGGCATGCTGCTGGGCATCAATGGCCTTAACACCTTTGGCAAGAAGCTCAGCAACACGCTGCTGGTTTACTCGGGCCTGTGCGGCATCGCGACTGGTCTGGTCGTGCTCACGCTGCTAACGCATGTCTGGTCTACGCTGGTTGGCAATTTCATCATTGGAATCGCGGTTGCTGCCATCATCGTGCCGGCGCAGACGTTGTTCCAGCAGGCTACGCCGCCTGAACTGATGGGACGGGTGGGCTCTACGTTTATGTCCATTGTTTTCGCAGCGCAGATCGCCGGATTGGTCCTTTCCGGCGTTCTGACGCAGTACATGGGTGTGCGGCGGGTGTTCGCGCTCTGCGCCCTGATGCTGGTCGTGCTGATGGCAGTGGGCAAGCTCTGGATGGAGCCCAAAAAGGCGACTGCTTAAGCCGAAGTTTTTTGCGAAAATTGCAAATTTTTTTCCGGCGTGGTGAGCGAGGGGGAACCTTGCGTTTTGCTGGTGTTTTTGATGGGGGTTGCGGAAATTTGTGGTGAAAATGGGTGGTAAATCGCTGGTGACTTGTGGTGAATTGCGTGGTGGATGTGGTGTTTTGGCACCACGTTTTTGAGCCCTGAAAATTTTCCTCCTTTTTGAAATTTATTTTCTGCAGGTCCGGTTTTCAGGCCAGGGCGTGGCGAGCGGCTTCGAGAACCTTGCCAACCTCGGCCTGGCCGTGGGCGGTGGAGACAAAGGCGGCTTCGTACTGGCTCGGGGGGAGCCAGACGCCAGCGTCGAGCATCGCGCGATGGAAGCGGCCGAAGGATACGGTGTCTGAGCTGGCGGCGCTCGAGAAGTCGGTGACGGGCTGATCGGTGAAGAACCAGGTAAACATGGAGCCAACACGGTTTACCGTGATGGGGATGCCTACTTCCTTCGCGACTCGACCGACTCCTTCGGCGATGATCTCCGTGGTCTGCTCAAGGCCCGAGTAGAGTTCTTCCTCGTGGCTGATCAGGTGGCGCAGGGTGGCGATCCCGGCTGCCATGGCGAGGGGATTGCCGCTCAGGGTTCCGGCTTGATAGACCGGCCCTAAGGGGGCGAGGAACTCCATCACGTCGGCCCGTCCCCCGAACGCGCCGCAGGGCAGGCCGCCCCCGATAATCTTGCCCAGGGTCGTCAGGTCGGGGTTAATGCCGTAGACCTGCTGTGCGCCTCCGAGCGAGAGGCGAAAGCCGGTCATGACCTCGTCGAGAATCAGCAGCGCGCCGTGCCGGGCCGTGATCTCCCGCAGGCCCTGCAGGTAGCCGGCAGCGGGTGGGATGGTGCCGGCGTTCCCGACTACCGGCTCGACGATGACGCAGGCTATCTGGTCTGGCCGCGCGGCAAAGACTGCCCTGACGGCTTCCAGATCGTTGAAGGGCAGCGCAAGGGTGTGCATCGCAGTCTCGGCTGGAACGCCAGCGGAGCCGGGGATGCCGAGGGTCGCCACGCCGCTGCCGGCCTTGACCAGCATGGCGTCGGAGTGGCCGTGATAGCAGCCCTCGAATTTGACGACGAAGTTTCGCCCGGTGAATCCGCGGGCGAGCCGGATCGCCGACATACAGGCCTCGGTGCCCGAGCTGACGAAGCGAAGCTTTTCGACCGACGGGAAGCAGCGCGTGACCAACTCGGCGAGGTCGGCTTCGGCGGCGATCGACGCTCCGAAACTCGCACCCCTGGCTGCGGCTGCCTGAATCGCTTCGACAACTGGCGGAAAGGCGTGGCCGAGAACCATAGGGCCCCAGGAACCGAAGAAGTCGAGGTAACGATTGCCATCGGCGTCGAACAGATACGCGCCCTCGGCGTGGGTCACGAAGGGAGGGTCGCCGCCTACAGCGCGAAAGGCCCGTACGGGCGAGTCGACGCCTCCGGGGAGAAATCGTTCGGCACGAAGCTGCAAATGGCGGGAGCAGGGGAGGCTGCGAGACATGTTTTTAGTATAGGTTGTGACTTCGGGTCACTTTACCTCTCGAAGTCTCCGGGTTGTCAACTTCCGTCGAAGGCGACCTTTTCAGGTCCGTAGACGCGGAAGCAGGCGAACCAGCCTTTGTTGTTGGCAACCCGCCAGGAGTCCGTCGATAAGTAAAAAGCAAGGTTAGTCGGTTTTGTCTGAAATGATCTCCCGTTCATTCAGAAATAGGCCCACGTGCCTAGAGTGGTGTCACTGAGAGACGATGTTCTTGTAAATCTTGCCGTCCTTCAAAAATCAGAACTGCCACAATCCGATATCTGAGCTTGATCATGACGAACTCAATTTCGATGCAGGATTTCTCTTATATTTGGCCGTCTTCGTGCAAGTTGGGGCGTTGCATCTTAAGAGAATTCTGAATGGATTGCTCGCCGAAAACTCCGGCGAAGGAGGAAACTGAGATCGGGGCCGAGGGCGAAAACAGGTGGGATTGAGGCATATCATTGAGGCATGACGGACGTAGAGCGCAATGCGATCGAAGGGCGGGCGTTGCTTCTCTACGACGGCGTCTGCGCGCTGTGTAACGGCGTCGTGCAGTTCCTGATGAAACACGACAAGCTGGGCAGGTTTCGCTATGCGCCGCTGCAAAGCAGTCTGGGCCGGGAGGTGCTGACGCGCTTTGATATCCATGCGTTTCCCGACGGCGTGATGCTGCTCACCGACGCGCTAACCCCCGGAGAACGGCTGTACCAACGCTCCGATGCCGTCGCGGAGGCGCTGCAGCGGCTCGGGACGCCCAGCGGAATGTGGCGGTTGGCGGGCAGGGTCCTGAGACTGGTGCCGCGCGCTTTGCGCGATTGGGGTTATGGGATCGTTGCCCGCTTTCGCTATCGGCTCTTTGGCCGCTATGATACCTGCCCCATACCGCCGCCGGAGCAGCGCAGCAGATTGCTTGGCGTGTACGAATAACGGAGGTGTTATATGCCTGTGATTATCTCCCTGCTAGACTAAACTTCTTCGTTTCAAGCGACATGACATGGAGCATTACCTTGCCGGATGAGACCTCCCCTACGCCCGATCCGACCGCCCCAGAGACGGCACCCACACCCGACCCTTCGCTTCGTACAGCCGCGGCCGAGAAGAAGATTGCCGGCCTGAAGCAGGCCGCGACCCCCTCAGCCGCGACCTCCTCAACCGCGACCCCCTCGGCTCCCGCCCAGAACTCGAAGGCCACAGCGTCCCCCGGTGGCAGCAGAAAAGGCATGAGTTACGCAGACGCGGGCGTGGACATCACCTCGGCTGACCGCAGCAAGCAACGCATCAAGATGCTGGCGCGCAAGACGTTCAACCGACAGGTGCTCTCGGAGATCGGCGGCTTCGGTGGTTTGTTTGCGCTGGATCTGGAAAAATTTCCCAACCCTGTGCTGGTCTCTTCGGCTGACGGGGTAGGCACCAAGCTGAAGGTCGCGTTTGAGCTGGGGATTCACCACACGGTGGGCCAGGACCTGGTGAACCATTGTGTCAACGACATCGCCGTGCAGGGCGCGACTCCGTTGTTTTTTCTGGACTATCTCGCGACGGGCAAGCTGGAAGATTCGATCGTCGAGAAGGTGGTGCAGGGCATCAGCGAGGCCTGCCGGGCCAATGGTTGCGCGCTGATCGGCGGCGAGACCGCGCAGATGCCGGGGTTTTATAAGGATGGCGAATACGATCTGGCCGGCACGATCATCGGCGCGGTGAGCCGCGACAAGATCATCACCGGCGAACACGTTCAGGTTGGCGACGTGCTGGTTGGGCTGCCTTCTAACGGCCTGCACACCAATGGCTATTCGCTGGCACGGAAGCTGCTCTTTGAGGTTGCGAAGTACGGCCCGGATCACTACGTGAACGAGCTGAAAGATAAGACCGGCGCGGCTCTGATGCGTACGCATCGCAGCTATCTTGCGGTTATCAAGAAGCTGACCGGGGCCGAGGTGGTCAGTGGCATGGCGCACATTACCGGCGGCGGGATCACGGAGAATCTGCCGCGCATCCTGCCCAAGGGAATGGGCGCGGTGATCGATCGCGCGTCGTGGACGGTGCCGCCCTTGTTTGACCATCTGCAACACCTCGGCAACGTGGAGGATGACGAGATGCTGCGGACCTTCAACATGGGAATCGGGCTGATCGTGGTGATTCCGGCGGAGAAGATCAAGAAGGCGAAGGCCATTCTGAATCGCGCGAATGAACGGCACTCTCTCATCGG
>JAOAPF010000006.1 GCA_025462755.1 Edaphobacter sp. | reverse complement strand
AAGCACGCAGGCAGCGAAACTGATTTTATGGCCGCGCTCGCGTCTCTTGTTCCTGCTACAGGAAACGGGCATTCCGCTACAAAGAGTGAAGTTGGAGATGCTGGATCAGCAGTGTCCGCAGAAAATTCCGACTTGGTCGTGACCCAGATCAGCGGACCACGATGGATTGCGCATTCAGTCGCGCTTACGGCAGACGAATCAAAACTCTTTCTCGAACAAGAGATGGAGAAGTCCAACGCTGCACACGCCGCAGGTGGCGGAGTTGAAAATCTTTCGACGGCAAATGTAGATGGAAATGGTGCTGCGGCAAGCGAAGTTATTTCTGCGATGACAACTGCGGAAGCTGTATCCGCCGAGCAGCCCGAGACCACAAGTGGCAATCAAGCGAATGTTCCGGATACTCAAGTGGCAGCAGAGGAATCGATCGCTTCCGCGAATTCGAATCGTGACGGTGAAATATCTTCGGGCCTGGCAATTCCCACTGTAACCTCCTCTGAAACAGCTGCAGTCGCGATAGATGACAGCGCCACGAATATTGCGGTGCCCGTAGAAGAGGCTGTACTTGCCGCAGCTGCTTCCGCTGGAGCGGTGGCGGCGGAATCGACATCTTTAGTAAATGGAGTTTCACACTCGGGGCTTATGGTCGCGTCCACCGACGCGGTAGTCACTTCAACAATGTCTTCCGTGGAACCACATCAAAACCAAGCAGACCGTCAGCGCGAAACAGAGCTGGCTGCAGCATGGCAAAACTGGAAGCAGATTCGCGAGACCATCGTCGGACCGCAAGCTGAACCTCAATCCGCATCCAGCCCCGCTTCTCAAACGACTGATTCTGCCGCTACGATTTCCGGTGACGCTATGGCGGCGTCCGGCTTCAAAGACCTCCGGGAATCGAAAGCGGCGGCCCAACCACTTGTGGATGCTGCAGAACCTGAAGCGGACGAGTCAGCAATCGCCAGCATTGTGGACAATATGTTGGCGGATTTGAAACCCAAGCTGATGGAAGAGATCGCCAGAAAAATGGCGAAAGAGAAGAAGTAGCCGCTTCCTCTATTCCTGTACTCGCTGGCTGTGCAACCGATCTCATTCAGGCGGCACACACTTGAGAGTGACTGTCGAGCAAACGATCAGCGTGGATAGTAGGGCATTAGATCGCGGAGACGATATCCAACGACGGCACCGTCGGGAGATGCTTGGCAAAACACGTCACAGCTCTCTGGATCAGCGAATTGGAAAATCCAATCCATACAACCGCCGCAAGGCGTGAAGCGGTTGCGTTCCGCCGCTATGGCGATCGCAGCAATGTGACGATCCCCGGCAGTTATCATAGAAGTAATTGCATTCACCTCAGCATGCACGTCATGGCACCTGTATCTGTGTTCGACATTGCAGCCCTTGTGTATATTTCCATTTCCGGATAAGAGAGCACAACCGACCTTAGTAGGGCCGATGACGTAGGCGCGTTCCCGAGCCTTCCACGCCTCGGTCAGCAACTGATCAGCGATGTCACGCATTAGAATATTTATCCGTATCGGCGAACATATTGATCAACTCCTGCGTAGCTCTGCTCCATCTATCGCGCTCGGTTTCTATGTCAACTGGCTGCACCGCAATCATCAATTTAAGGCATAGATCTAACCATCCAAGTGGATTTCGCACTCCACGAATCAGAACAGACCGGCGAATCTCATCCCGAACCGAAGAGAACTCTACCAAAAGTGCGCCGTGTTCAATCAAGGATTTGAAAACAGCACCGCGCAGGTCGTCTGATGCCGTTGATGCAAGCTCGATCACTGAACGGACGGCACCGTATCTTACCGATTGATCGGGGTCTTTCATTAAGCTCAGAAGTGCTTTTGCGTTCTCCTGAGAAGGAAAGGCTCCCAAAGCATGAGCTGCACGCCATCGAATAACAGGATCATTACTGGTGATCGCTGATCGTAGGGAGTCTTGTTGATCTTCGGAAAGCCGACTCCGCTTCAAAACATTGGCGGTGGTCCACCCCTTAACGGAGTCCCGGTCACTGAGGACCTTTACAACACCGTCATCAACACTCGATGCTATTGGAAGGGTGAATAAATTTCTCCACTCGATAAACCAGGGTGAGTTGTCCGAAACAGGCAGCTCTCTTACGAGTTGAAAGACTTCTTCCAAGGACTTCGCTTTCAAGTACCTATCCGCATTTTTGTCCTTAAGAACCAGTAAAGAATCGTGGACTCGTTGCCGAGTAGGTACGACCGCGTCCCATCTCTTTTCTGCAAACATGGACAAGATAACTGTGACCATCTCCGCTGAGACATTGTGCCGCCGACTCTCGCCTAAGGCATAGCCAACGCCGTAAAGATTCCAATCGTATACAGCGCGTATGAATAAATCCGCAGCCCCTTGTGAAATTTGCTCCACGCACATCATTATCGCGTCGAATGAACTTCCAGAAAATGTCACATGGTTAAAACTAGCGCTATTCCATAGATCAGGGTGATTGGCAAGATGCCTCGAAGCAAGGAAATCGTGTTTGAGGTGATGATCGAACGTCGCCGTCTCGCCGTCTACCGACAACACACTCGACCCAGATTTCGTCAACTTTGTCGTAGTAGTTGGACCTGCAATCGCCTCAAATTTACGTATGTTAAACGTTCGCGAACTAGTTCCGTATACAGCGTATGCCGCTTCCGACGCGTGCACGATGTCTTCCGATGTCAGTCCAGCGTGTGTTTCGAACCACTTTCGAATCTCTTCGGATCGCGTGCTAGCCATTTGTCCGCTAGTCAGGTAGGCGTTCAGAAAGTATGGGCTACGCAGGAGTTCAATTTCATCTTTCGTTAGAGTTACCGATTTAGGGATGTGCTTTTTTATCTCCGAGTCCGAAAGTGGCTTTACGAGATACAAGGACCAGCGCTCTGGCCTGACGAATTCCCGCCGAACTAAACGATCTGAAACAATCACGCTGGTATTGATGGCGGTTGACGCGTACTCATCAAGGGTAAATATTAATTCTTGCGCGATACCCCGATCGACCTCATTCAGTCCGTCAATGATTAGAATGCGGCTGACCGCAGGAGAGAGACTATCCAATTCAAAGATCCCAAACTTCGAGTTTGACAACGACTGGATGAGCTGGTCGATCCGCGTCAATTGGCTATCTGAGCTGCGCCACATTTCCGAATGAGCCTGGGTCCACGACTCAAGCGACAGAAAAATTGGAAGAGAACCCGTTGCCAGGGCACGTCTGGCCAACCGTTCGAGAATTTTTGTTTTCGCTCCGCCACCTCGACCCGAGAGGATGACACGACCTTTGTTTTGCGCTTCTTGAATAAGACCACTGTCAGCCATCAGCGCTGAACAGGATCCGGCGAACAGCTCATCATAAGAGTTGACGCTTCCAATCTGCACGTCAAACTTCGGAGTTGGACTTGAAGTCGCCTGGATCGTATGTTTTATAGATGCCCGCCACTCTGGATCCGGAGTCGCTCTAAGGGCATCCAAGAACCGAACCATCGCTACCTCCTGCCAGAGATTCTGGCGTTATCTCTCTTTTTTTAGCAAAGGCTCAATGAGCGCGCTCGCAAACGTAGCTGCCGCCTCCACCGCAAGCGGGGTCCACTCCTTACGTTGCTTCTCGTTGAGCTCGGCGTCCTTATCAACGAAATCCGAAACGCCGCGAACAACAAGGAACTGCGGATTGTAGTGAACGGAGGACCGAAATTTATAAACAGTTCGGGCTATTCCCCACGATTCCATTTCAAATGCCAGAGCCTTCTTGTACTGTGCGAGAATTCTTTTTTGCTCCGTGTTCTCAGCATCTCCGAGCAACAACTCGCCCGCGACCACGCCTCCCACTAGAACTTTCGGGTCGGTTGAGCCAGCAGGTCGCTTATTTTTTAACCGGGAAGTCCAGCCATTCGGATTTCGTCTTAAACCCTCTACGAAGTTCTCCAACAGATGGAGAGAGGGGTGGTCGCAAGCGCTCTTCCGTTCTTCATAAGCACTGCCCTTGAGTTTCCAATATCCGGAATAGTCGATGTAGTCTGCTACGACAACATCTCCGAGATTTATCTGTTCACGCCCGGAGTGACCACCCGCCGTTCCGATCACAAATAGGTAGCTCGGTCGAAAATCCTCGAGAACACTCGCGGCCAGCTGTGCTGCTACAACGTTGGTCTGACCGATCGAACGTCTTAAAATTATGGGGTAATCGTTACTGGAGTTGGCTGATCCAACTGCATAAGGGCTGCCAACTATTTCCTGTCCCAAGTTAAAGACCGATCGAACACCCTCGAATTCTTCGATCGTGATGGTTACAATTGCTACGTTGCCCGTCCGATACGACCTCTTAGCGGGTTAGATCTGGAGATCTGGACTCCGAATATCTGCATGATTAGCGAATAAACAGCGAATATTGATTGTACCGCATCAGACCAACAAATCGACGAGCAGTTGCATAACTCCGCAACACCGGGTATTTTCAGCCGTACCGGGCAATATCTAATCTTAAAATGACGCCAGAAAATAACTGGTTAATTGACCAATGGCTCTCCCCTGTTTGACCGCATTTTCCAACCGCCTGTAATATCAAAGGTTCACCTTTAATCAGGATTGCCGAGCGTTGCTCGGCTGGACAGCCGAGGGCGGCTGTCCCTACGTGATTCCAACCATACGTAGGTTTCCCAGTAAATCTAATGGCACACGATCTTCCTAAAGCGTACGAACCGGGCGCGATTGAAACGCGCTGGGCAGAATATTGGGTAAAGGAAAGACTCTTTTCGGTGCCCACTCCTCCGCCGGGGGACACTCGTCCGGTATTCACTTTGCTTTTGCCGCCTCCCAATGTCACGGGCCGTCTGCACATGGGGCACATGTTGAACCAGACGCAAATGGACATCATTGTGCGCTGGCATCGGATGCGCGGATTTATTTCCCTCTGGCTTCCGGGGACGGATC